>CADCWB010000066.1 GCA_902806295.1 uncultured Sphingomonas sp.
GATGATCTTGGCGAGGTCCGTGTCGAACACTGAACTTGGCTCCGGCTATCAGGCGGTGGCGGGCCCGGCGGCCCGAAGGGTGGCAGGCAGGTCGACCGCCGTCATGTTGCGGTTGGCGGGATCGCCGGGACGGGCGACGCCAGGCGCCTTCTTGGGATCGGTCGGCTTGGTGAAGTGCGGCGCCGAACCTTTCTCCTCAGGCGACTTGAACACCGCGCCTTCGGGCTTTTCGCCATGCAGCGGCGCGGACCCGCGTCCCGGCGGCATGCCGGCGCCCGGTCGGACGTTGTGAGGATCACCGCCGCCATGACCCATGTCGCGCGCCATCACGTCGCTCATGCACGGCTTGCCGGGCTCGACGCAGCGCTCCAGGATGCGGCGATAAAGGTCGGACGGCACGGCCGCGAAATGCATCAGCGGAACCTTCTCGCTCGGCTTCACCAGCTGCATGTAGGTCGGCAGGTTAAGCTGACGCCCGCCGCTCTTCACGCCGCTCACCCATCGCTCGAACTGCGCCGGCGGAACGCCGCGGATGGCGAACTTCATGTCGGAGAAGCCGGCACCGCTATAGTTTCCAGAATAGCCGATCTCCTCGACTGGCCGGTTGAGGACGGCATGCAGTGTGCTCTGCATGCCCGGCATGGCGTAGATCATCCCGGCCATGGTGGGCGCGTAGAAGGTGTTCATCATGTTGGTGGAAGTTATCTCGAACCGTACCTGCCGGTTGACCGGCAGCACCAGCTCGTTGACCGTGGCGATCCCCTGCTCTGGGTAGATGAACAGCCACTTCCAATCCATCGAGACCACTTGGACCCGCATCGGTTCGCCGGGCGCGGTGTCCGCGTCCTGCGCGGCCGCCACTCGATCGAGCGGACGAAAGGGATCGAGCAGGTGGGTGCTCGACCAGGTCAGGGCGCCTAGTGCGATGATGATCAGCAGCGGCGCGGACCAGATCACCAGCTCCAGCGTCGTGGAATGGTCGAAGTCGGGATCGTAAGTGCCACCCTTACCCTTGCGATAGCGCCAGGCGAAGACCACGATCAGGATCATCACCGGCACGATGATCAGCAGCATGAGGCCGGTGGAGATGTAGATGATGTCACGCTGCTGCCGCGCCACGTCGCCGGCCGGGTTCAGCACCGCCCGCTGGCAGGCCGAGAGGAAGACCAGCAGTGGCAAGAGCGCCAGGCTCTTGAGGCGTCCTGTCGTCAAAGGGGATCGCTGCGGCATGCCAGTCATCTAGTTACCCGAAGGGGTCCGCAACATTGGACATTTTGTCCAATGCCCAACGTCGCCGCGGTGCGGCATAGGCCAAGCAAATGGCAGTTGCGCGCCTGGTAGGTTCGCGACACGATGACCTCGTCTATCGGAGACACTTGCCCAATGACCGCTCCAGCTTCCGCGTCCAGTTCCACGCCGCTCGAACGTGACGCGCGGCTGGTCAACGCCCGCGATGGTACCATTCGACCGGGTGAGATCGCCATCGGCGTGATCATCGGCCGCACCGGCGAGTTCTTCGACTTCTTCGTCTATGCAATCGCATCGGTGCTGGTGTTCCCGGCGCTGGTGTTCCCCTTCGTGGATGCGCTGACCGGCACGCTTTATTCCTTTGCTCTCTTCTCGCTGGCTTTCATCGGGCGGCCGATCGGAACGCTGATCTTCACCTGGATCGACCAGCGCCATGGCCGCGGGGTCAAACTGACCATCGCCATGTTCCTGCTGGGCGGCTCGACCATGGCGATCGCGGTGCTGCCGGGCTATGCGCAAGTTGGCGCCGCCAGCGCCTGGATCCTTGGCTTCTTCCGCTTGTGCCAGGGGATCGCGCTCGGTGGAGCATGGGACGGACTGCCGTCCTTGCTGCAGCTCAACGCGCCGGAAGAGAAGCGCGGCTGGTACGCCATGGTGCCGCAGTTGGGAGCGCCGATCGGACTGCTCGTCGCCTGCGCGCTCTTCGGCTACTTCCTCGCCCTGCTCACGCCGGAGGATTTCGTCCGGTGGGGCTGGCGCTATCCTTTTTTCGTGGCGCTGGCGATCAACGTGGTGGCCCTGTTCGCCCGTTTGCGGCTGGTCGCGACACCCGAGTTCCAGCGCTTGTTCGAGTCGCGGGAACTGCAACCCTCGCCGCCCTTCCAGACCTTGTTCGCGGAGTGGCGGACGATCCTGCTCGGCGCCTTCGCCCCGCTCGCCAGCTTCGCGCTCTTCCATCTGGTTGCGGTGTTTCCACTGTCGTGGGTCAGCCTCAACACCAATGAGGAGCCGGTCCGCTTTCTCATGCTCGAGGCAGTCGGAGCAGTGCTCTGCATCATGGCGATCCTTGCCTCCGGGCTGATCGCCGACCGGGTCGGGCGCCGGGCGGTGCTGGGTGTCTCGGCCGTGCTCATCGGAGTGTACAGCGGCATTGCGCCGCGACTGCTTGACGGCGGACAACTCGGCGAGGCCGTGTACCTGTTCGCCGGCTTCATCCTGCTCGGCCTGTCCTTCGGCCAATCGACCAACGTGGTGAACAGCAATTTCGCGCCTTACCATCGCTATACAGGGGCAGCGATCGTCTCGAACTCAGCATGGTTTCTCGGTGCCGGCTTTGCACCGCTGGTGGCGCTGTTTCTGGCGAGCCACTTCGGACTATGGTCGGTCGGACTTTACCTACTCTCAGGCGTGATTTGCACGCTGGCCGCGCTTGGGATCAACAAGCAGTTTGCGCAGCGGGGAAGCTGATCTTGCGTTCAGGTGACGGTTTCCCCGTTCAAGCGCAGCACTTCGCCAGCCAGGTAAAGCGATCCCGCGATCAATGACGGACGATCGTTTGAAGCATGATCTACCGCCGCCTTGATGCTGCTGAACGGCGTGCTTTGAAAGCCAAGGGCTTGCGCGATGTCGGACAGCTCGGAGGGGACGTAGCAGTCTTGATCCGGCACCGGCACCGTTAAGACCTCGCGCGCCAGTCCGAGAAAGGGCGATAGAAGCCCCTCGGCATCCTTCGTCCGCAAACAGCCGGCAATCAGCGTAAGCGGTGCGTGCGGACGCATTGCCATCGCAAGAGCCTCTGCCGCAGCCGCATTGTGACCGCCGTCCAACCAGACTTCACGCCCCATCGCCAGCGGTCCATCGGCAAGGCACTGCAGCCGCGCTGGCCATTGCACCGACTCCATCGACGCCCGCAGTGCGCGCTCGTCAACGTCCAGCCGATCCTGGTGCCGCAACATGGCCACCGCCAGCCCGGCATTCAGCTGCTGGTGGGCTCCGGCAAGCCGAGGAGGTGGAAGCAGCAGTTCGCCCTGCTCATCGCGGTACTGAAGACCATTGGGTCCGGAGAGGAGTTCCCAGTCCGAACCGAGCGGGAACCAGGGAGCGCCACGCTCGGCCGCTACCTGCCCGATGCGATCGGCTGCGTTCCCATCATAATGGAGGGTGACGAGCGGCACGTCGTGCTTGGCGATGCCCGCCTTCTCTCCAGCGATATCGCTCAGGGCTGGCCCCAGCCACTGCTGGTGATCGAGCCCCAGTGATGCGATGCCGGTCACCAGCGGGCGCTCGATGACATTGGTGGCGTCCAGGCGGCCACCCATGCCGACTTCAAGCACCAGCGCGTCTGCGGGCGTGCGGGCGAATGCCAACATCGCGGCAGCAGAGGTTACTTCGAAGAAACTCGGCTCGATCCCGTCGCTGGCGTCGAGCACCTCGCTCAGGAGATCGGCTAGCGGCTCATCCTCGATCAGCTTGCCGGCCAGCCGTATACGCTCGTTGAACCGGATGAGGTGGGGCGAGGTGAACACGTGGACCTGGTGCCCCGCCGCTTCCAAGGCCGCGCGAAGGAACGCGCAGGTGGAACCTTTCCCGTTGGTCCCGGCAACATGGAACACGGCTGGGAACAGGTCCTGCGGCCGGCCGAGCCGCCCCATTGACGCCTCGATGCGCTCCAACCCCAAGCGGTCGCCGCCGGAACTCAGTCGAGCCAGCCGGTTGAGCTCTTCTTGAACGCCCGGATGATCCGAGCGCGCACCATCCGCCATTAGGCGGCGACCTGCTCCGGCGCGAGGTAGCCGATCAGCCGAGCCAGCGTTGAACGGAGCTCGGAGCGGTGGGTCACCATGTCGATCATCCCGTGGTCCAGAAGATATTCGGCGCGCTGGAACCCGTCGGGTAGCTTCTCGCGGATGGTCTGCTCGATGACACGCTGCCCAGCGAATCCGATCAGCGCGCCCGGCTCCGCCAACTGCACGTCGCCCAGCATGGCATAGGACGCGGTGACACCGCCGGTAGTCGGGTCAGTCAGCACGACGATGTAGGGCAGACCGGCCTCGCGCAGCTGGGCCAGCGCCACGGTGGTCCGCGGCATTTGCATCAGGCTTAGAATACCTTCCTGCATGCGGGCACCGCCGGCTGCGGTAAACATGATGAACGGCGCTCCAGCCGCGATCGCGGCCTGGACGCCGGCGACGAAGGCAGAGCCGACAGCCACGCCCATCGACCCGCCCATGAAGGCGAAGTCCTGCACTCCGACGACGACGGGCCGACCCTCGATCCGCCCTGTGGCGTTGACCATTGCATCACGCTCCTCGGTCGCGGAGCGCGCGGCCTTGAGGCGATCGACATACTTCTTGGTGTCGCGGAACCTGAGCGGATCCTCGCGCACTTCCGGGCTCTTCAGCACGTCATATTCGCCGTCATCGAACAGCATGTCGAACCGCTGGCGCGCGCGGATGCGGTCGTGGTGGTCGCAACGCGGGCAGACGAATTGATTATCCTCCCATTCCTTCGAGAAGATCATCGACTCGCATTTTTTGCACTTATGCCAGAGATTGTCGGCGACCTGCCGCTTCGGAAGGAAGGGAATGCCATTGCGGACGCGGCTCAGCCAGTTCATCGGTGCTTGTCTCGCCTGCTTGAGGGCTGCTCGCCTAGCGCCCGTTGGCCTTAGAGGGAAGCCGCGATGGCGCGGGCTGCTGCCGTAGGGTCCGTTGCGGCGGTGATCGGACGTCCAACAACCAGCATGGACGCGCCGGCCGTAAGTGCTTCCTTGGGGGTCATCACTCGCTTCTGATCGCCGAAACTGCCTCCCTCCGGCCGAATGCCTGGAACCACGAAGTAGCCCTCCGGCCAGGCGGCGCGGGCACTCGCCACCTCAGCGCCTGAGCAGACGATCCCGTCGCAGCCGCTATCCCCCACGAGCTGGCTCAGGCGGCGGACCTGCTCGGCGGGCGAGCCTTGCACCCCGGCTTCGACCAGATCGCCGGCGTCCAAGCTGGTGAGAACCGTGACAGCCACGACCTTGCACCCGGCTGGAGCAGCCTGTTTGGCAGCAGCAAGCATGGCGCGGCCGCCCGCCGCATGAACGGTCAGGACCGCCGGCCCAAGTGCCTGAAGCGCTTCGACGGCTTTGCCGACCGTGTTTGGAATATCGTGCAGCTTGAGGTCGAGGAAGATAGGCAATTCAAGCTCACGCAGGCCGCTCACCCCGGACGGCCCGTTGGCCGCGAAGAACTCCAGCCCGACTTTAAGCCCTCCGACATGGTCGCGCACGGCCGCGGCGACCGATCGGGCGCGGGCCAGATCCGGCGTATCTAAAGCAAGGAATACGGGATTGCTCATCGATGGCTTACATCCGCCTCGACGGGGCTGACTGCCGGCGAATTGGGCAGCACCTCAGCCGGGCGGCCCTGGCCAGCGAGCCGCCGCTTCATCGCCCACAGCTGACCGCGCGATACGACGAACGGCGGAACGAAACCGGCCAGGAACACGGCCAGAACAACCCAGAACAATGTGCGCAGGAACCGCATGGTCGTTCGCTCTAGGCGAGCCCGGTTGGCATTTCCAGCACCTCGCAATCGTCGCGGCCAGCGCTCGTTTCGGCGCACGCGTAAGGAAGTCCCTTGAGTGGCCTGACCAGCCGCTCCAAGACCATCTGGGGAGGACTGGAAAGCTGAAGAAGACCACATTGCTGGGCGCTGGAGCGGTGGCAATCGTCGCTGGGGCGTTGGCGAGCGTGCGCGTGATCAATGCGCCCGCGCCCGCCCAGGCGCGTGCCAACCCGGCCGCCGCCAACCTCTACCTTGCCAAAGTCGCTCCACAAGCCCGACGGGAGATCAACTATGCCGCGTTTGACGCGCGCCTGAAGCGCCTGGTCCAGGAGCCTAACATGGTTGGCCTGGCCGTGGGCGTGATCGAGAACGGTCGGATCACCTTCCTGTCTGGCTACGGGGAGACGCTCGCCGGC
>CADCWB010000067.1 GCA_902806295.1 uncultured Sphingomonas sp.
CCGTCGCCCGCAACGCACAGCACCTTCCGGTCGCAGAAACGGATCGCGGCCGCGACCGCGCCAGGCAGGCCGTAGCCCATCGACCCACTGGTTGGTGCGAGTTGTGATGGGGTCGCGGCATAACGCCAATAGCGGTGGACCCAGCCCGAAAAATTTCCCGCTCCGTTGCAAACGATAGTGTCGCCCGGCAGCTTCTCGCGCAGCAGTTTCATCGCGACGCCAAGGTCCATTGCCATACCATCGCGCGGCTGCGGCTCCGACCATTCGAGCCACTCGGCGTGGGCTTCGGCGCCGGCCCCGAAGGGCAGCAGGTCCGGCTCGTCCCATGCGGCCACCACCATCGCGAACTCACCCATGTCCGAACAGATCGGCAGGTCGGCATGATACACCCGGCCGAGCTCGTTCGGGTCGGGATGAACATGGACGATCGTTTGCCCGGGGTGGTCGGGGGTGATCAGCTTGTAGCCGTCGGTCGTCGACTCGCCCAATCGAGCGCCCACCACCAGCAGCAGATCGGCCGTCCTGATCCGCTCGCTCAGCTTCGGGTTGGGTCCGTAACCGGTGTTGCCCGCATAGACCTTGCAATCGTTCGCCACCGCATCTTGCCGCCGAAACGCCGCCGCGACCGGCAGGCCGATCCGTTCGGCAAAGCTGGCGAAATGGTGCGCGGCACAAGGGCTCCAGTCGGCCCCGCCAACGATCGCTACCGGCGCCGCGGCGTCCTTCAGCAACTCGAACAGCGCGGCGATCGCACCCGGGTCCGGGCTCTCGCACACGGATGGCACAGGCAGTCGATCAAGCGCCGCGACCTCGTCGCGCAGCATGTCCTCGGGGATCGCCAGCACCACCGGCCCAGGGCGGCCAGCGGTTGCGACCCGATAAGCCCGAGCGACATATTCCGGAATTCGGCGCGCATCGTCGATCCGTGCCGCCCATTTGGCAATGGGAGCGAAGAACGCCGCCATGTCGATTTCCTGGAAACCCTCGCGATCCCGGTCGGCGCGATCGAGATCGCCGACGAACAGGATCATCGGGGTCGAATCTTGGAATGCTACGTGCACGCCGGCCGACGCGTTGGTGGCGCCGGGCCCGCGGGTCACGAACGCCACGCCCGGACGTCCCGTCAGCTTGCCGTCTGCATCGGCCATGTAGGTCACTCCGCCTTCCTGACGGCAGACCACCACCTCGATGTCGGGCGTATCGTGCAGCGCATCGAGCACCGCCAGAAAACTCTCGCCCGGCACCGTGAAGAGACGGTCGCAGCCCTGGATGCGCAACTGGTCGACAAGGATGCGGCCGCCCGTGCGGCGAGGAGGGCTGTCGGTCATGGCCGCGCCTTACCGCGCCAGCCGTTGCTCCACCAGCCGGATTGCCTCGGCCACCGCAGCCTCGCGGTCGAGCTCCGAGGTATCGAGCAGCAGCGCATCCGCGGCCTGAACCAGCGGAGCGGCGGCACGGCGGCTGTCGCGCTCGTCCCGAGCATGGATGTCGATTAGCACGTCTTCCAGGTGTGCCGACAAGCCCCTTGCCGTAAGTTCGGTCAATCGCCGCTGTGCCCGGACTTCCGCAATGGCGGTAACGAACAATTTGGCGTTCGCTTCCGGCGCAATCACGGAGCCGATGTCGCGGCCGTCCAACACCGCCCCGCCTGGCTGTCCCGCGAACTCCCGCTGGCGGTCGAGCAGGGCGGCCCGAACCGCCGGATAAGCGGAGATGCGGCTCGCCACTCCGCCCACCGCCTCGGAGCGCAATTCCTCATCGTCGGTCAGGGCCGCCAAACCCTCGCAAGCCCGCAGAGCGGCGAACTCGCTTTCTGGGTCCCCGCCCCAGCGCAGCAGGTTCAAGGCGACCGCCCGGTACAGCGTTCCGGTATCGAGGTGAGGCAAGCCGAAGTGGCGGGCCAGCGCTCGGGCGATCGTGCCTTTTCCACTGGCGGCTGGACCATCGACGGCGATTACGGGGTTGCTGGTGGGCATGGCGCGCGGCTTTGACAGCCACCCCCCGCTATGGCAAGGCGCCGCCCGATTGGCCGGCAGCCTCGCTCGCACGGCTCTCTTGCCTATTGGAGTTTTCTCATGGTGAAGCCCGAATGGGGCACCAAGCGCACTTGCCCCAAATGCTCGACGCGCTTCTATGACCTCGCCAACGATCATCCCGTGACCTGCATCGAATGCGGCAACGCGTGGATGCCGGAGCCGGTACTCAAGTCCAAGCAGCCGATGCCGTTCGAGTCCCCTGCCGCCGCGGCCGGGGTGGCTGATGCCGTTGAGCCGGCGGCCGACGAGGACTTGGGCGCGGAAGATCTCGCCATTCCCGATGAGGATGAAGAGCCAAGCGCCGATGACGAGGTGGATCTGTCCACCGGCGACGA
Organism: uncultured Sphingomonas sp.; assembly: GCA_902806295.1. GTDB lineage: Bacteria > Pseudomonadota > Alphaproteobacteria > Sphingomonadales > Sphingomonadaceae > Sphingomicrobium. The sequence continues at coordinate 2,372 of CADCWB010000067.1, forward strand.
CGACCTGGGGGTCGAGACCGCCGCGGACGACGAAGAGAATCACTAAGAAGGTTTGACCCGCGCCAAAAGCCAGTTAAAGGCGCGCGGGAACGGGGCCGTAGCTCAGCTGGGAGAGCGTCGCAATGGCATTGCGAAGGTCAGGGGTTCGATCCCCCTCGGCTCCACCATACCGCCAAAAAGCCCGCCTCGCCGCGGGCTTTTTCGTGTTCGACTCAGTTGGTCGGGAGCTCCTGATCAAGCTCGACATTTTCTTTGGCTTGCTTAGGCTCACGTTGAATCGCGCACAAACAGAAGCGGCGGCGCCTTTCGACACCGCCGCCCCTGATTTCGTGCTTACGACGCCTTAGGCGTCGTTCAGCGCCGTCGAAACGTTGCCAAAGGTCTCGCTTAGCGAGTTACCAACCGCGCCCAGGGCGCCGATGGCGGCAACGGCGATCAGGGCGGCAATCAGGCCGTACTCAATCGCGGTCGCACCCTCTTCGTTCTTGGTCAGCTTCTTGAAAAACTTCGACATGTCCGGTCTCCTGGTTCCACACAATCGGGGCTAGGCCCCGCACCGGCGGCTCACGAAAGCCCGTCGGTCGATTGCATTCCTACGAGTCGGCGATTGAAGAGTTCTTAAAGCGCATGCTTAACGGATGTTCATAGGTTCGAATTGGTTAGAGCTGGTCAATTAGCCGCCCAACCTCCTGCAGCACATCGTCGACCCAGGCCGGCGCCTCTTCCATCCAATCGTCCGGGAGCGGGGTGCGGCGCTCGGTTGGTGGCGGCAGGCGGCGCGGCGGCTGGTAATCGTCCGGCAGGCTGGTCGCGGTCCGTCCGTCGATGCTCAGCGCGGGCGCCATGAAGGAGCGCCAGATCTGCGCCGGAGCCGTGCCGCCGCTGACCGACTTGCCCAGGCTCTTGTTGTCGTCGCGCCCGACCCAGACGCCGACTACCAGATCGCCGGCGAACCCGACGAACAGCGCGTCGCGATTGTCTTGGCTCGTTCCCGTTTTGCCGAACGTCGGGGTGGCCAAGGCTGCGCGCCTGCCCGTACCCTCATTGGCCGCGGCCCACAGCAGGTCCAGCGCCGGCCGCCAGTCGCGCCGCCGATCCAGCCGCCCGCCGCGATTGAAGAAGGCCGCGCTTAGCTCAGCGCTTTCCGCTTGCTCGCCGGCCGGCAGACCCGTTGCCTTCACCGGGTAACGCCCGCTGGCCACGGCGGCATAGGCGCTGGTGAGTTCGAGCAGACTGACGCCCGCGGTTCCGAGCGCGACGCTGGGGCTGTTCGGCAGCGGCGTGGTGATGCCGAGGTCGCGGGCGGTGCGCAGGACGTTGGCGCGGCCCACCGCCTCGGACAGTCGCACCGTGGCAGCGTTGCTGGAGCGGGAGAACGCCTCTTTAAGCGAGATGTCCCCGCGATATACCCCATCGCTGTTGGCCGGACTCCAGCCGTCAAGCGTGATCGGCGAATCCGAGATGCGGCTGTCGGGCGTCCACCCGGCTCGAAGCGCCGCCAGATAGACGAAGAGCTTGAAGGCAGAGCCGGGCTGCCGCCGCGCCTGCGTCGCCCGGTTGAAGGGTGAGCTTTTGTAACTGCGCCCGCCAACCATCGCCACCACTCGCCCATCCGGCCGCATCGCAACCAGCGCCGCCTGCGCATCGCCGACGGCAGCATTGCTGATCGCCCGCACCGCCAGCCGTTGGAGGTCGGCGTCCAGCGTCGTCCGCACCTTCATCTGGCCAAAGTCGCTCTCGAACGCGCCAGCGGCAGCGGGTGCGACCCAGTCGGCGAAGTAGGTCCCTGTCGGCACCTTGTTGCCGTTGCCGACCGGCCGAGCCAGCTTGGTCGTTCGCGCCCGCGCCGAAGTGATCACGCCCGTGTCGGCCATTGCGGCCAGCACCAGCTTGGACCGTTTCTGCGCACCGGCCAGGTTGCGCGTCGGGGCCAGTCGCGATGGCGCCTGCACCATCCCAGCCAGCATGGCCGATTGCGCCAGCGACAGGTTCTCCGGCGAACGCCCGAAGTAGTGTTTGGCGGCCGCCCGCAGGCCATATACGCCGTCGCCGAAATAGACCGACGAAAGATAGCGCGACAGGATCTCGTCCTTCGTCAGCCAGCCTTCCAGCCAGAAGGCAATGATCACTTCCTGGGCCTTGCGCTTCAGGCTGCGATCGCTCGACAGGAAGCTGGTCTTGGCGAGCTGCTGGGTGATCGTGCTGCCGCCTTGCCGCACCCCACCGGCGGCGACATTGGCGACCATCGCCCGCCCGATCGCGCGCGGGTCGATCCCCCAGTGCCGATAAAAGCGCCGGTCCTCGATGGCGACAAAGGCCTGCGGGGTGAGCCGGTTCAAGCGCGCAACTTCCACCGGCGCTTCCTTGATCGCGCCGCGCCGGGCGATCGGCTGACCTTCGACGGACACCAGCAGCATGGCGGGATCCTGCAACGGCTCAAGCGCGCGGCTCAATGGCGCAGTCACCACCAGCCACAGGACGGTGACGAGCAGCAGCGCGAAGAATGCGGTGAAGCCGATCCGCCACCAGCGTCGGCGTGGCCTCCGGGTAGGTTCAACCGTGTCGTCGCGCGGTGCCGACACCGGCGCAAACGGGTCAGGCAGCTCTTCGATGTAGGCTCCGTCGGCACGCTGCCAGGGTGAGTCGCGGTCGGCCATCGCTTGCTGAGCTACCTTCGAAACTACTGCCTTGTGCCACTAATACACTGCGGCGGCCTTGGCTATAGGCTTGGGTCTAGAGCCATGCGTCGCTAGAGCAAGCGCGATGAGAATGCCCGGCACCAATCGCGCCCTTCTCGCCGCAGCCGCGCTGCTGCTCGCGCTTGGCGGATGCCAGCAGCGGGAAACGGGCGCTGTCACCGTTACGGTCATCGGCGACGATCCGAAACTGGTCGATCCCGCAACCGGCCCGCTGGACCCGCCCGAGGCTGTGCTGCTCGAGAACGCGGCTCAGGGCCTGGTCCGCTTCGACGCGCTGGGAGATATCGAGCCGGGCCTGGCCGAGCGCTGGAACGTGTCCGATGACGGGCTCAGCTATATCTTTCGTTTGCAGCCGGGCGAATGGCCATCGGGCCGGAAGATCAGCGCCTTCGACGTCGCGCGGATCATCCGCCGTCAGCTGGCGGACGCCAGCCGCAATCCGTTGAAGGATACGTTCGGCGCGGTGGCCCAGGTCGTGGCGATGACCGATCGAGTGCTGGCGATCGAACTGCGCGCACCCCGGCCACATCTGCTGCAGTTGCTGGCCCAGCCTGAGTTCGCGCTGGTGCGGAATGGTCAGGGCAGCGGTCCTTTCGCCATTGATCCGCCGTCCGACGCCGCCGGGCTGATGCTGATCCGCGACCTGCCCGCAGCGGGTGAGGCGGCCGAGCCGGCCGAGGAGCGCGTGCGTTTGGCGGGGGCATCGGCGGACCGCGCCGTAAAGCTTTTCCAGCAGGGCGCTTCCGAGCTCGTGTTGGGCGGCGGCTTCGCCAATCTAGGAGTGGCAATCGGGGCGCAGCTGCCGCGCGGCAGCTTGCGCTTCGATCCGGTCGCCGGCTTGTTCGGTCTCGTGCCGGCGCGGCGAAGCGGCCCAGCCGCCGACAAAGCTGTCCGTGCGCTGCTCGACGAGGCGCTGGATCGTGCGGCGCTGGTGGCCGCGCTCGCCGTGCCCAACCTCGAGGCGAGGGCTTCCATCCTGCAAGCAGGGCTGGACGGCGGCATCATCCCGGCGACCCCGGGCTGGACCGGGCTGCCCTTGGCCGAGCGCCGTCCCGGCTTGTTGCAGCGAGCCCGGAGCCTCTTCGTGCGTGAGGAGGGCGCGTCTCCTCCAACGATTCGTGTCGCCCTTCCGGAAGGTCCCGGGAGCACGATATTGCTAGCCCGTTTGCAGGCAGATTGGGGACCGCTCGGTGTGACTGTGGAACTCGCCGGCAAGGGCAAGCCCGCCGACTTCCGGCTGATCGACGCGGTCGCGCCATCAGTGTCGCCAGCTTGGTTCCTGCGCTCCTTTCGTTGCGGTGAGACCCCCGTCTGCTCCGAAGAGATCGACGAGTTGCTCGACGCCGCTCGCCTAGCGCCTGTGGCGGCGCAACGCAGCGCTCTGCTAGCCGAGGCCGAGCGGCGGATGCGCGAAGACGTGCTGTTCATCCCCATCGCCGCGCCGGTCCGCTGGTCGCTGGTAGGGCGCGGCATTCCCGGCTTCGCTGAAAATCGCTTTGCTCGCCATCCCCTGACGGGCTTGCGCAATCCACTGGAAAGTGGACGCTAGCGGGATGGCCATCCGACCCGAACCGCTCCGCCCTGCGCCCCGCGTCCCGACCGGCCGCGACCCGCAATCGATCCGTCAGCGGATCGAAGCGCTGGAGCAGATGCTCGAAGGACTCGTGGCGATCCCCGGGACCAACAAGCGGGTTGGCCTCGACGTTATCCTCGACTTCGTGCCGGGCGTGGGCCCCACCGTTGCCGCGGCACTGGGCGCCTACCTCGCCTGGGAAGCCCGCAACCTCGGCATGAGCCGTTGGCAGATTACGCGCATGGGCGGCAACATCGGCGTTGACTGGGTGCTTGGCCTCATTCCCATCGTCGGCGCCATCCCTGATTATTTCTTCCGATCAAACACGCGCAACTTGCGGATTATTAAGCGGCACCTGGACAAGCACCACCCCGGTACCCGCACGATTGATGCGCCGCCGCGGCGTTAGCCTTGCTCCTGCCGCGCTCGCTCCAGCCGGCGTGCGCCAAGCGCAATCAGCAGGACCAGCGCGCACGGCAGGGTCCAATCGAGCCAAGGATCGAGCTTGTTCCACACGCGCAGGTCGAAACCACCCCACCACGGCATGTTGGCCCGAAGGCCGCCGCCGAAGTGCTCGATCCAGCGATATTCCGCTTGCGTGATCTCCCGCGCGATGGACCAGGCACAAGCAGCGGCGGCTCCGGCGCTCCAACTTCGCAGTAGTCGCGAAATCGGCCATTGAATGGCCACCGCGATCAAAAGATGGCCAAGCATAGTAGGTGAATAGCTCATCTCGGCGCCGGTTGGCAGAGCGCTCAACCCGCCATATGGCCAATGGGCATGCCTTCGCATTGGCCTTCTCTGCTCCAGCGCCATCCGTTGCATCAGTGGTGGCGAGCGCCTTGGTGGCTGTTGTCCGTGGCGACTGGTGCTAAGAGCTTTGTCGACAACCCACTGCTCGGATCGGGGCGACTGAACCGCGCTGGATTGCACCTCGGGCGAGTGCGCTTGGCCCACGCGCTTGGTCGCTGGCGTCGCGGACGTCTCACGCACGCGGTCCCGCCAGATTGGCGGGAGCAGTTCGATCGGGACGGTTACATCGCTGTTCCTGGCATCTTGCCGCTGGAAGAGTTCGTCCGGCTGCGTGCCGCACTCCTGCAACTCGATCTGGAATGCCGCGAGCACCAGCAGGGCGAGACGGTCACCCTCCGGTTGCCCGTGGGACCGCAGCTGCTGCGAGAAGTGCCGGTACTCGCCAAGCTCCTTGCCGATCCGAGCTGGCGTGCTGCAATGGCCTATGTTGCCGCGACCAGAAGCGAGCCGCTTTACTACCTACAAGCGGTTGCGGGTGGGGTGGCGGAGGGTGCGCCAGACCCCCAGGTCGAGTTGCATGCCGATACCTTCCATCCTTCGATGAAGGCTTGGCTGTTCCTCACCAATGTCGCTGACGAAGAACGCCCGCTCACCTATGTCGCAGGTTCGCACCGCCTGTCACCCCAGCGGGCGGCGTGGGAACAGGCCAAGAGCGTGGACGTGATGGCAAGCGACGATCGGCTGTCCCAGCGCGGCTCGCTCCGGATCTCACCGGAGGAGCTTGAAGGGCTTGGACTTCCGCAGCCGACCCGTTTCACCGTACCGGCGAACACCTTGGTGATTGCCGATACGTGCGGCTTCCATGCCCGTGGAGACTCGGATCAGGCAACGCTGCGCATCGAGTTATGGGCGTATTGCCGCCGGACGCCGTTCCTGCCCTGGACCGGGCTCGACCCGCTCTCGGCACTAGGCTTGTCCAAGCGGAAGGCCGAGCTGGCCACACGAGCCGTCGATTGGTTGGCTGCTCGCGGGTGGATGAAGCAGCATTGGCGTCCGGCGGGACCGTGGCGCGAGCGCCTTGCCTCTTATCAAAGCTCGGTTACCGCCGGCCGAAGTGCTGGTGCTCGGACCGAAACGGCTCGCTCAGTTCCAGTTGGCGTCGGGTTTTAGATCTAGCTTCCGAGCCGCCGCAACGACATCGTCGAGCGCGACGGGTTGATCATAATGATCCGGGTCGAGCGCGGTCGGGCGACCCAATCGTTCCTGCCAGCGGTGCAGCGCCTGCACATAGGGCAGGAAGGGCTTGCGCATCAGGGTACCCGCGCCGATCGGCTCGACGTCGGCAATGCCCATGTGCAGCCACTCGCCCGTGTGCCAGTCGGGCATGTCGACCGCCGGGAACAGGCAGATGCCGTGCAGGTCGACGCCGCGATTCACGGCCGCCAGCCCCTCGCACATGATGTCATTCAGCCAGTCAGGCCGCCCCCCGTGCAGTCCCGAGGTTTCCGCGATGATGCAGGGTCGCTTGTACTTGGCCCAGGCCTCCTCCAACAAATCGCACAGCGCGCGGATGCGCGGGTCGCCGGGCTCCAGCGGCAGGTTCGGCTTGCCTCCGCCCTGGTATTCCATTTGCCCGAAGCTGTAGTTGTTGAAGCCCAGGATATCGATGATCTCCGGGCTCCCGCCTAGCTCCGGGTGCTTGAGGCCCGAGATCACGTCCCAGGCGATATACGCGTCCTCATAGCTTTCGCGCCGGGCTTC
>CADCWB010000068.1 GCA_902806295.1 uncultured Sphingomonas sp.
GGACTTAGCAACTGTAATCCTGACCGGTTCGATGTGAGCGAGAAGGCGCGTTCCGAATTTGAGTGGCTAGGGGCGGACTACTCTGAAAGTATTCGCTATACGCCAGAAGAACGCGCGCAGATGGAAGCGGCGATCACGTTCGCAAGAGCCTACAATCGCACAATGTTCAGGGTCCGACACGGCGACGTTCTGAGGATCTGCCCAGCTGCAATCCCCAACGATCAGTAAGCCAATGTATGCCCAAACCGACGTAAGCGGCGTGTGCCGACGAAGGTTTACGTCTGGTTCCAGCCCGTAGATCAGCTCGCTAAATCAACCCAGCCAACGGACTGCTTGGGTCGGCATAGCGGCGCTTGGCCATGCGCCCGGCCCGATAGGCGAGCCGGCCCGCCTCGACCGCCGACTTCATCGCGCCAGCCATCAGCACGGGGTCCTTGGCCTCGGCGATCGCCGTGTTCATCAGCACGCCGTCGCAGCCCAGCTCCATCGCCGCCGCCGCGTCGCTCGCCGTGCCGACGCCGGCGTCGACCAGCACCGGCACCTTGGCCCCTTCCACGATCAGGCGGATGGTCACCGGGTTCTGCACGCCGAGGCCGGAGCCGATCGGCGCGCCCAAGGGCATCACCGCCACCGCGCCGGCGTCCTCGCAGCGCTTGGCCATGATCGGATCGTCGGTGCAGTAGACCATCACCTCGAAGCCTTCGTTCGACAGCAACTCCGTCGCGCGGATGGTTTCGATCATGTCGGGATAGAGCGTCTTGGCCTCGGCCAGCACCTCCAGCTTGACGAGCTTCCACCCGCCCGCCTCGCGCGCCAGGCGCAGCGTTCGGATCGCCTCCTCCGCGGTGAAGCAGCCGGCGGTGTTGGGCAGGTACACGACCTCATTCGGGTCGATATAGTCGGTCAGCATCGGGGCCTTCGGGTCCGACACATTCACCCGCCGCACCGCCACCGTGACGATCTCGGCCCCCGACGCCGCAACCGCGGCAGCATTTTCCTCCAGGCTCTTGTACTTGCCGGTGCCGACGATCAGCCGCGAGGTGAAGGTGCGCCCGGCAACGGTCCACGTATCGGCAGCGATACTTCCATGCGCGTTCAACTCAGCCACCTCCCACGAAATGCACGATCTCGTAATCGTCGCCGTCCTCCACCTGCACTTGCGCAAGCGTTGAGCGCGGCACAACGGCGAGGTTGCGTTCCACTGCCACCCGCGCCGGGTCGAGCCCAAGCTCCTGCACCAGCAGGGCGATCGTGGTGCCGGCGGCAACGCGGCGGTGCTCGCCATTGACGGCGATGCTGTGGGTTTCGGTCTCGCTCATTGACTAGGGCATCTAGGTGGCGGAAGGCACGCCCGCAATGCGCAAGGTCTTCGTTCTCAACGGTCCCAACCTCAATCTGCTCGGAACGCGCGAGCCTGAGATCTACGGTTCGCAAACGCTCGACGACATCGCTAACGACCTGCACCAGCAAGCGGAGTCACTCGGGCTCGAAATCGATCTACGGCAGTCGAGTCACGAAGGCCATCTGATCGACTGGCTGCACGAAGCGGCCGCAACGGACGCTCAAGCGGTAGTGCTTAACGCCGGCGGTTTCACCCACACCTCCGTGGCGCTGCGCGATGCGGTAGCAGCGATCGTCACGCCCGTGATCGAAGTACACTTGAGCAACCCGCAGGCGCGCGAGAGCTTCCGGCGCCGAAGCCTGATCTCGGGCGTTTGCGTCGGCAGCATCAGTGGGTTTGGCGCCGGCTCCTACCGGCTGGCACTGGACGCAGCGGCGCGGCTCTGACAGAGGCGGCGGCTTCGCGACCAACAGGAAATAAAGCATGGCCGACGACAACGGCGAGACCAGCGGAGTGGGAGGCAACCAGATGCGGGTCGACAGCGCGCTGGTGCGCGAACTGGCCGAACTGCTTGCTGCCAATGAGCTGAGCGAGATCGAAGTCGAGGACGGCGATCGCAAGATCCGCGTTCGCCGGGAGCTCACCGTCTCCGCCGCTCCGGTCAGCTATGCCGCGCCGGCTCCCATGGTTGCAAGCGCCCCTGCACCGGTCGCCGCTGCCGAGCCTGCCGCCGACGCGCTGCCCGCGGGAGAGATCGTTCGCTCGCCCATGGTCGGCACCGCCTACCTCTCGGCTGAACCCGGCTCCAGGCCGTTCGCTGCGCCGGGCCAGACCGTTAAGGAAGGCGACACGCTGCTGATCGTCGAGGCCATGAAAGTCATGAACCCGATCACCGCGCCCAAGGGCGGCACCATCAAGCAGCTGCTGGTATCCAACGCTCAGCCTGTCGAGTTCGACCAGCCACTCGTCGTGATCGAGTAGTCATGGCCAAGATCACCAAGCTGTTGATCGCCAATCGCGGCGAGATCGCGCTGCGCATCCATCGTGCGGCGCACGAGATGGGTATCAAGACCGTCGCCGTGCATTCGACCGCCGACGCTGATGCGATGCACGTCCGCCTGGCCGACGAGGCGGTCTGCATCGGTCCGCCGGCGGCTGCGGACAGCTATCTCAACATCCCCAATATCATCTCCGCGGCCGAGATCGTCCACGCCGACGCCATTCATCCGGGCTACGGCTTTCTCAGCGAGAACGCGCAGTTTGCAGAGATCGTCGAGCTGCACAACATCATTTGGGTCGGTCCAAAGCCCGAGCACATCCGAGTCATGGGGGACAAGGTCGAGGCCAAGCGTACCGCGGCCAAGCTCGGCCTGCCGCTCGTCCCCGGATCGCCCGGACCGTTGGAAACCATCGAGGAGGCGCACGCGGTCGCCAACGAAATCGGTTACCCGGTTCTGATCAAGGCGGCATCGGGTGGCGGAGGTCGCGGGATGAAGGTGGTCGAAAGCGAGGACCAGCTCGAAAGCCTGATGATGCAAGCCGCCTCCGAGGCGAGGGCGGCCTTCGGCGACGACACCGTCTACATGGAGAAATACCTGGGCGACCCACGCCATATCGAGTTCCAGGTGTTCGGTGACGGCAACGGCCAGGCGATCCACCTCGGCGAGCGCGACTGCTCCATCCAGCGCCGCCACCAGAAGGTGATCGAGGAAGCGCCGTCACCCGTGATTTCGCCCGAGCAGCGCGCGCAAATGGGCGAGCGGGTTGCCAAGGCGATGGCCGACATGGGCTATCGCGGCGCCGGAACCATCGAGTTCCTCTATGAAGACGGTGAGTTCTACTTCATCGAGATGAACACCCGGCTGCAGGTCGAGCATCCGGTGACCGAGATGATCACCGGGCTCGACCTGGTGCGTGAACAGATCCACGTCGCACAAGGCGATGGCCTGACCTTCACCCAGGATCAGGTGCAGCTTCAGGGCCACGCGATCGAGTGCCGGATCAACGCCGAAGACCCCGAAACGTTTGCGCCGTCGCCCGGCATGGTGAAGAATTACGTCGCGCCAGGCGGCATGCACGTCCGCGTCGATAGCGGGCTCTACACCGGCTACCGCGTGCCGCCTTATTACGACAGCATGATCGCCAAGCTGATCGTCTACGGCACCAATCGCGAACGCTGCATAATGCGCCTCAAGCGGGCACTGGAAGAGTTCGTCGTGGAGGGCATGAAGACGACAATCCCACTTCATCAGCGGGTGATCCGAGACGAGGCATTCCAGTCCGGTGACTACACCATCAAATGGCTGGAGCGCTGGCTGGAAGAACAGCGCCAATAGCGCGCCACGTGCAGGATGAAGGCCACCATCTACCATAACCCTGCTTGCGGCACGTCGCGCAAGGCGCTCGCGATCCTCGAGGAGCATGGCGCCGAGGTCGAGGTGGTTGAGTACCTCGAGCATCGGCCTAGTCGAGCCGAGTTAGTCCGGTTGTACCAGCGTGCGGGAATCAGTCCGCGTGAGGGCCTGCGAGCCAAGGACCCTTTGGTGGCCGAGCTCGGGCTCCTTGCTCCCGCGGTGTCGGACGAGCACATCCTCGACGCGATGGTCGAGCACCCGGTGCTGATCGAACGCCCGTTGGTCGAGACCGACAAGGGCGTGAGGCTCTGCCGGCCGCAGGAGCGGGTACGCGAACTGCTCTAACGATGCGGGGCTAGCTGCGGCTATGAGCGGCATCGTGAAGCCGCTCGATTCTCGCCTCATGCTGCATGGCTACGCCACGGGCGTGTTCCCGATGGCGGACAGTCGAGACGCCGTGGATCTGTTCTGGGTCGAGCCGCGCGAACGGGCGATCCTGCCGATCGTGGGCTTTCACCTCTCCCGCTCGCTCGCGAAACGCCTCCGCTCGGGCCGCTTCCATGTGACCTGCGACCGTGACTTCCCTGCGGTACTCGCCGGCTGCGCTGACCGCCCGGAAACCTGGATTAACGGGCAGATCGAGCAGGCGATGTTGGACCTTCACGCTCAGGGGTTCGCCCACTCGGTCGAGGTCTGGCGCGAAGGAGCCCTGGTCGGCGGGATCTATGGCGTAAAGCTTGGCCGAGCGTTCTTTGGAGAGAGCATGTTCAGCCGCGAGACGGACGCGTCCAAGGTTTCGCTCGCCTGGCTGGTGGCGCGGTTGAAGGCCGGCGGCTTCACCCTGCTCGACTGCCAATTCATGACCGATCACCTTGCGTCACTTGGCGCAGTCAATGTCACGCGGAGCGATTACGTAGCGTTGCTGTCCGCTGCGCTGGGCTCGGGAGCAGCTTCGGCTGTCGGTGCCGCTGGTCCAGGTGCGGAGGCGCGGGGAGCGGGTCGGCGTCCATTCGCCGGGTTTGCAGCGCTTGACCGGCTGCTGGAGGATGCGGGCGCGACCGGCGATGACTCGGCCTCAGGAAAGTTCATCACGCAGCTTTTGGGCCAAACGTCGTAGACTGGATGCTCGACCACGTTCAGCGACGGGGACTCCTTGTAGAGCCAGCCCGAGAAGACCCGCTTCCACCCGCCGCCCGGCTGCTGCACGTCCAGCTCCACGAACGCCCCGGTCAACTTGTCGAACTCCCACGGCGGCGTCGTCTCGCAGGCGCGCAGGCGAACGATGGCATCCTTGATCCGCAACGACTGGCCCGGGCGAAGGGTGATGTCGCGCGCAATCCCGTTACGCTTGTTGAGGAAGCCCAGAACGGCGATCCGCTGGTCCATCGGGGTGGTGCCAGGGGTCGGCACTCCGGCCTGTTGCGGGATTGCCGTGGTGCGCTGAGCCGACTCTGGCTCATTGCGCTGCGCACCGTCGCAGCCCGCGAGCGCAATCCCGGCGACAAGAGGCAAGTAGAAGCAGCGCACCCTTATTCCGGCGTCCAGGCCTGATAGTCGCCCGTCGCAGCCGGACGCTGGCCACCGCGTGACAGGCTGCCGGCAGGACGGTAGGTCTCGCTTGTTCCCGACAGGTTCGGAACGGCGGGCTTGGCGAATGCTCGCGCTTTCGGCAGTGCCTTGTCGGGGACGTCGTCGATCTGACCCCGCAGCCAGCTGGTCCAGCCTGGCGGCACTCGGCTTGCATCGTTGCTGCCGGAGTACATCACCCAGCGACGCCGCGGATCTTTCTTGTGCTGCAGGTAGATGTTGCCCAGCTCGTCGCGACCGACTTCACGCCCATGCCGGCCCGAGAACAGCCGGGTTCCAAGCGTTGCGCCATTCCACCAAGTGAAGATGCTGCCGAGAAATCCCATGGCGGCGAGCCTCTGCCTTTTCGCAGGCGGGAGCGCAAGCAACGAAGTCGCGCCCCTGCCAGCATCACCCTACCACTTGACCCGGTCACCCGGCTGGATCCCCAGCTCCGCAGCGCGGCCGCCTGGAATCTCCAGCACCGCCCCAACCGGTTCCAGGCTCGGCACCGGCTCCAGACTGAGCGGCACCGTCTGGGGCTCGATGCGGGCGATCGTGCCATCGGAACGAACGAAGATTATATCGAGCGGGATCAGCGTGTTCTTCATCCAGAAGCTCGCGTCGCGCGGCGGTACATAGGGGAAGATCATGCCCCGGTCCGGCGCCAGAGCCTGCCGGTTCATGAGTCCGGTGGCCTGCTCCTCGGGCGTACGCGCAACCTCGACGGTAAAGCGGTGGGTGCGACCGTTCGCCGAGGCGATGGTGAGCGGCACTTGCTGCAAGCCGGAAGGAGCTTGCTCCAATGCCGGCTGCCTGGAGGTCGGCTGGCAACCAGCCGCGCCAAGCGTGAGTGGGAGCAGCAATGCCGCCGCCAGCAGTCCTACTCGGGGTCCCGCAGGGCGACCGCCGTCAGGCCCTTCTTGCCGTCCGCAATCCGCGCCTCGACGATCTGTCCGGGCTCGAGCTCCGGAATGCCGGAGCGACGAACCGTCTCCATGTGCAGGAAGATGTCGGCTGGGTCGTCCGGACGATTGACGAATCCATAGCCCTTGACGCGATTGAACCACTTGACCTCCACCCGCTCGAACTGACCCGCCTGTTCGAGCAGCGCCTGCCGGTCGGCCCGGTCGGCTGGATTGCTCGCCGGGGTTGGTCGAACGATCATTGCCTGGCTCAGGTCGATGGACAGGACGCGGCTCGCCTGCAGGCCGCGGTTCTGCCTCACCACTTCCACTTCCACAAGCGCCCCTTCTGGCAGGCTTCGGCGATCATGCTCCTTCAGCACGCTGAAGTGCAGCAGGACGTCCCCGTCCATGCCGTCACATACGACGAAGCCGAAGCCTCGGGTGGCGTCGAACCACTTGACCCGTCCGTAGAGGCGCAGAGATCCTACAGCAGAAGCGGACGCTTCGTCTGCCAGCATTGCCGATCGGTCTGACGCCAACTCAGGTTGCACAACGCAACCATAGCATGATTGACCGATTAATGAACCCGTTACGGCGCTATCATGATCCATGCTCCACAAGGTCCTCGGGCATGATCTCGGCGCCGGGCTCTGAGTCCACCAACAGCTTGGAGAGTGCGAAGCTGTGGCCGGCACGGATCATCGCGGCCAATGCCTTTTGGCGGGTGGCCGGATCCCCCCGCGCCAGCGCAAAAGGCCCGATTTTCCGTCGCCTGGCAAATTTCAGTGCCGCGTCCACGGCCTGCGCCGCGGCCGAGTCGCGCGCCGGCTGGCCATCGTCATCCGTCACTCCGGCCAGCTTCAGCGCCTGGCGAACGCGTCCCTCCCCATAGCCGCGGGCTGTGAGTGCATTCGATTTGCTCAAGGCGAAGGCCGCATCATCGACATAGCCCAGCTCGACGAGGCGCCCGACCAGCGCGTCCAGGTCCGGCTCGACCTCGCCGGCCCACCCGCGCTCGCGCAATTTGCGGCGGAGGAAATCCGTCAGCTTGGCCCGGGTCGTGGCGAAGCGGCCGACGTAGCGCAGCGCTAGTTCCCGCAGAGCTTCCTGGTTAAGGGGTGGACGCACCCGCCGTGGCCCGTCACGCCGTTTCCGCTGCCCCTCGCCACTCTTCACGCCTTGATTGTGCCACACTGTCCCCCAACAGTGAATGGCAACCTAGGGCTGCTTGCGGCCCGCGGACCACAGCCCAGTTTCGAAAGCAGGATCACGGCGTGCTCGACCGCAACCTTCAGGCCACGACCGATCTAGCCCCGCCGGGCGCAACTCCGACGCTGGACGGTCAGCCGCGGCGCATGGCTGACTTCGCGACTTTGGGTGAGGCGCTCGATTATGCGGCGGCCGGTCGGCGGGGCATGAACTTCCATGATCCGCGCGGCAATCTTGCGCGGGCATACCCCTATGCTGAATTGGGGGCCGACGCCTTGGCCAATGCCCGGCGCTTCATGGCCTTGGGCCTGGAGAAAGGCGATCGCCTCGCGCTCGTTGCGGAGACCGGGCCAGAGTTCGCCGCAGCGTTCTTCGGTGCGGTCTATGCCGGGCTGTGGCCAGTGCCGCTTCCACTTCCGACCAGCTTCGGCGGACGCGAGGCCTATGTCGACCAGCTGAAAGTCATGCTGCAGAGCTCCGACCCCAAGCTGTTCCTCTATCCAGCCGAGTTGGCCGTCTTCTGCGACGACGCCGCCGAACAGCGCGGTGTCATCGGCCGCTCCTGGGAAACGCTTGGTGAGATCGCTCCGGTTGACGCCGAACTGCCGGCAGCTGACGGGCAGGAGATCGCTTACCTGCAGTACTCCAGCGGCTCGACCCGATTCCCACATGGTGTTGCTGTCACCCACCACGCGCTGCTCGACAACTTGCGCGGCCATGCGCTCGGCCTAGTGATGCAGGACAGCGACCGGGTAGTCAGCTGGCTGCCCTGGTACCATGATATGGGACTGGTCGGCTGCATGCTCTCCCCACTCGCCAACCAGCTGAGCGTGGATTACCTCAAGACCGAAGATTTCGCCCGGCGGCCGCTCGCGTGGCTGGATCTGATCAGCCGCAACCCCGGCACTACCCTCTCCTACTCGCCGACCTTCGGTTACGACATCTGCGCCCGGCGCATGTCGAGCCAATTGAAGGCAAGCGAGCGCTTCGATCTGTCGCGCTGGCGGATCGCCGGCAACGGCGCCGACATGATCCGGCCAGACGTCATGCAGGCCTTTGTGGACGCGCTTGCGGCGTCGGGCTTCAAGGCGGCCTCTTTCTGCCCCAGCTACGGCCTTGCGGAAGCCACGCTGGCGGTATCTCTTATGCCGCCTGGCGAGGGCATCCGTGTCGAGCTGGTTGAGGAAAGTGAGCTGTCCGGAGTGGGCACTCCTGCTCAGGAACGGCCACGCCGTTACCGGGCCATCGTGAACTGCGGCCGGGCGGTGGACGGCATGGAGATCGAGGTTCGCGACGTGGACGGCTTGGTTCTGTCGGACCGTCAAATCGGCAAAATCTGGGTTCGCGGCGCCAGCGTGATGGTTGGCTACTTCCGCGATCGGGAGTCGACGGACGCCTGCATGCAGGGCGGATGGCTCGATACGGGCGACATGGGCTACCTGTCCGGCGGCTACATCTTCATCGTTGGCCGGGCCAAGGACATGATCATCATCAATGGCCGCAACCATTGGCCGCAGGACATCGAGTGGGCGGTGGAGCAGCTTCCTGGCTTCAAATCTGGGGACATCGCCGCCTTTGCAGTGACCGGTCCGACCGGTGAGGAGCAACCCGCCGTGCTGGTTCATTGCCGGGTGTCCGACCCGCAGGAGCGCGGCCGCCTCCGCGACGACATCAAGGAACGGGTGCGGGCGATCACCGGCATCTCGCCAGTGGTAGAGCTGATCCCGCCTCGTTCCCTCCCAAGAACCTCGTCCGGCAAGCTGTCGCGCACCAAGGCCCGCAATCTCTACCTGTCAGGCGAAATCCAGCCGTTCGATGTGGCCGCCTGAGCACCGGCCTGAGCCGAAGTAGCCAGGGTTGAGCATGAGCGGACCTACCATCGGCTTTGCGATCATGTCGCATTCCGACCAGCGACAGCTGCGCCGCTTGGTCGAAGGGCTGAACCTGCACTACGGCCATCCGCCGATCGCGTGCCACCACGACGCCAGTCAGTCCGCCCTGGACCAGAAGAGCTTCCCACCAAACGTCCGCTTTGTGCAGCCCACTCGGCGTACGGGTTGGGGCCGCTGGTCGGTAATCGAGGCCGGGCTCGACGCGATCGGCCTCCTGCACGAAGGAGGAGGGCCCGACTGGTTCTTTCTCCTCAGCGCGGCCGACTACCCGATCATGACGGCTTCGCGGGTCAGCAGCGAATTGGCGCAAGCCGAGTGCGACGCCTTCATTGACGCCCGCCCACTCCTTTCCGGCACGTCGGGTGCTGCGGAATTAATCGACGAGTTCAACCCGAAGCTGACCCACTTCGAAAGTGCCAGGAACAAGGTCATCAAGCGCCGCTTCTACCACTCGCCGCAATTATGGTTTCCGATCCTCCGCTTTCGACCTCGTCTGCGACCTGGCAAGTTCACCGTCCGACCGGATGTTCCAAGCCCCTTCCACCCCTACCGCGATGGGATCAGCTGTTTCTACGGCGATCATTGGTTCACGGCGAACCGTCGGGCCGCCGCAGCCCTCCTCGGCCCCTCTTCCCTGCGCGCGGCTCTGGCGCGTCATCTGCGCACCCGCACGCAAGTCGATGAGACCTTCTACCAGACCATGCTGGCCAATGCGGCCGCTCTCCGCGTGTCCCGCGACAACCGACGCTTCACCGAATGGAACGGCGGCGGCGCTCACCCGATGCTTCTGACCGAGCAGCAATTGCCCGAGGCCTTCGCGTCGGGTGCTTTCTTCGCCCGCAAGTTCGCAGCCGGAACTCACCTGTTGGATCTGATCGACGCCCGCCTGCAAGCGGACGAGCCTGTCGCCTTGCGCCGAGTGAGCGAGGGAGCTAGGTGGCTCGGCGGCCTAGGGGTATAGCTCAGTTGGTAGAGCATCGGTCTCCAAAACCGAGGGTCGTGGGTTCGAGTCCCTCTGCCCCTGCCAGGCCGAAGCAAGCCGGAACGGCAGCAACTTGAAGCGCTCGGGTTCCCGCGCTACATCGCGCCCATACCGAGGTCCGGCGGAGGCGTCCGCGGACCTCGTTTTTCTATCTCGAAGAGGTAATCCTGCCCGTGGCCAAGACTTCTCCCGGCGAATTCATCCGCCAGGTTCGCGCCGAAGGCCGCAAGGTCGTGTGGCCGACTGCTAAGGAAACTTGGGTCACTGCGATCATGGTGTTCATCATGACCAGCCTGCTCGCCTTGTTCTTCTTCGGCGTCGACAGCGCCTTCGCCGCCATCGTCAAATCCCTCCTTGGCCTGCTCGGCTGA
>CADCWB010000069.1 GCA_902806295.1 uncultured Sphingomonas sp.
CCATTCGACTGCATCACGTCGGCCTGAGTGACCGTGGCGACGCCACCCTTGGCATCCACCAGCACCACCGAGTTTCCCTGCATGCGGGCGGTCAGCGTTCCGCCTGAGGCAGTGGTCAACTTGGCCGACCCGCCGCCGGCGCGAATCTGTGACATGAGGTCGCTGGCAGTCAGCCGGCCGGGGACGACATGATAGGTCAGCACACCCTGCAAGGTCGTGAGATTGGCCGGCTGGAGCAAGCTCTCGACCGTGCCGGCCGGCAATGCGGCGAAGGCAGCGTTGGTCGGGGCGAAGACCGTGAAGGGCCCGGCGCCTGACAATGTATCGACCAGGCCCGCAGCCTTGACCGCGGCCACCAGCGTGGTGTGATCGCGCGAGTTGACCGCATTCTCGACGATGGTGCGGCTTGGATACATGGTAGCACCGCCCACCATCACGGTCTGCTCCGCCTGCGCGCTGCTCATGCCATCGTCGGTCATGGTCATGCAGGCGCTTAGCGGCAGTGCGGTCGCGGCCAGCATCAGCAGCGACTTGGTTCGTGCGGTCATATGATTTCTCCCTTGCCATGAGCCCGTTGGGCGGGCTTGCAGGAGAGATACGGAGCACTCAGGGGCGCGGATGCAGCCGCTGGCCTAAACGGACTGCAGGCTACCGGTCGCCAGGATCGGTCCGGTCGGTTGCCCAGTCGGCGAACCGCCGGAAGGCTCACGCGACAAGGCGATGGTCGCCCCGGACCGGAACTGGCCCCGCAGCGTCGGCGCGATGCGGCGTTTCACCGACTCGCCGGCGGGCACGATTCCGAGCGAGATGGGCGAGCCCCCCGCAGGGATGATCCACAGCTCATGGTCGCGGTCCGCCTGCTCCTCGATCGCCGAGGAGGTGACGAGAAGCTCGCCCGCCGCCGGCACGAAGGTCACCGCCACCGCTCCCGGAGCGCTCTCGTCGCCGAGCGATGCGATCAACACTGGCGCCGGAGCCGGCGCCGTTGGCGGACTGGGCGGAGCCGCCGGCGGACGTAGCAACGGCGGTACGGCGAGGAGCGCCAAGGCGATGGCAGCAGCCGTGGCGAGCCCGGTGGCCGCCTGCCAGCGGCGTACCTTATGGCGCATCTTAAGGATTCGAGCGCTCTGTCCGTCTCCGTTCAGTGCTCTTTCGATTCGCTCCCACAGCTCGGGCCCGGGTTCGATGGGGTTGATCTGGTCGAACAGAGGACCGAGCCGGGCCTCCCAGGTAGCGACCTCGGCCGCGAAGGCTGGATCCCCGGCTTGCAGCCGGCGCGCCTCCAGCAGCTCCTCGCCTTCCAGCAGACGAAGCGCATGTTCGGCGGCCAGGAGTTCGCGCTCGGTCATGATTCCAGGCAGCTCTTGAGCTGAGCCAGGCCGCGCCGGACCCAGCTCTTGACGGTGCCCAGCGGCGTGCCGTCACGGGCTGCCAGCTGAGCGTAGGTCAAACCGCCGAAGAACGCCGTGCGGATGGCGCCGCGCTGCCGCTCCTCCAGCTGGTCGATGCAAGTGTTCAGCCGTTGCCGCTCCTGCTCGTCCGACAGCGCGTCGAAGACGCCGGCGCGATGGTCCGCGATGCCGTCCGCTTCCCGGACATCGACCCCGCTCCGAGCACGCGACGATGAGCGTAGCCGATCAATCGCCCGGTTGCGGGCGAAGGTCGCCAGCCAGGTAATCGGGCTGGCGCGGGACGGGTCATAGCTGCCGGCGCGGCGCCACAGGCTGACATAGACTTCCTGCAAGGCATCCTCCGCTTCCATCCGGTCGCCCAAGATACGGAGGCAGATGCCAAATAGCTTCGCGGAGGTCCTTTGGTAGACAATCCGAAGGGCCGCCCGATCACCGGCAGCAACCGCTTCCAGCGCTGCCCGAAGCTGCTCGATGTCGCTGGTGGAAGAGGAAGCTGACACCGTCGCCATTTGTCCTGTTGTTCAAACCTCGCGACGGGCACCCCGCCGTTCGCTTGAACCCCAGAGAAGAGAAGGAGGCAAGGGAAACTTCTTGCCCGCGCATCCGCCTCTCCGCTCCCGCCATAACTTCGCGGAGCGGCAGCATGGCCGCCGCGACATTGAGGGAGCATAAACTTGGGTATTCGGAACAATCTTCTCGCAGGATCGGCTTTGGCGTTCGCCATTGCCCTCGGTGGAGCCTCCGGCGCAGCCGCGCAGGAAGCCTGCGACATCAACGGCGTTGCGCAGACCGCGCCTGCCTCGGCGGGATCGTTGCAGTGCGGCACGACCGCCAATGCGGCCGACATCAACACCACCGCCGTGGGTCAAGGCGCCGACGCAACCGACGACGATGCTACTGCGGTCGGGTTCGATGCAAACTCGACCGGTTTCCATTCCTCGGCTTTCGGCGCGCTGGCCGATGCGGTCGGGCTCGGGTCGACGGCCATCGGCTGGGACTCGAATGCGCTGGGCGCACGATCCACGGCGCTCGGCAACTCAGCCAACGCCACCTCGGCCGATAGCACCGCCCTTGGGCGCAGCTCGACGGCTTCCACGGCCAACTCGACTGCCGTCGGGCAAGTCGCAAACGCCAGCGGCCTCCGCTCGACGGCGATCGGTAGCCAAGCCGACGCCACCGACGAAGAGGCCACCGCCATCGGCTTCAACGCCAACTCCACCGGCTTCCACTCGACGGCAGTGGGCGCGATTTCCGACGCGACGGGGCTCGGCTCCACCGCCATCGGCTGGGATGCGAACGCCAGCGGCGCTCGTTCCACCACGCTGGGCAATAGCGCCAATGCTACCGCGGCCGACGCGACCGCGCTGGGTCGCAGTGCAGCGGCGTCGGCCACCGGCGCCGTCGCGGTGGGTCAGGGCTCGGTCGCTTCGGGCACCAGCTCGACCGCGCTCGGCACCGGGGCGAGCACGGCAGGCTTCTCCAACTCGGTCGCGCTCGGTGCCGGTACCACCAACACCGCGGCCAACCAGGTAGCGGTCGGCAATCGGACCCTGTCCGGCGTCGCCGCGGGCACGGCGGGAACGGATGCGGGTTAACGTCAATCAGCTCAACACCGCGGTGTCGGGCATCACGGGCGACATTAGCGGCCTCAACTCCGACGTCTCCACGTTGTTCGACCTGCGCAGCCGCGACCGGCGCGACATGCGCCAGGGCATTGCCACGGCCATCGCCATCGCTCCGGCACCGATGCCGTCGGCTCCGGGCAAGGTGTCCTACACCGTCAACGGCGCTCGCTTCCGCGGCGAGAACGCGATTGGCGGAGCCATCTCCTACCGCATTAATAGCGGCACGCCGCTCGCAGTCGGGGTGGGCTTCTCCTATGCCGGCAACAAGAACAACGGCCTTCGCGTGGGCGTCGCGGGCGAGTTCTAGGCCTGGGTTCGAATGGGCGGGCAGCGATGTCCGCCCACTCAACCGATCGCGCCCAGTTGGACAAGCCTTGCGCATGGGGCATCCCTCATGCCGCTCCGTCTCGCCTGGACGAGCCTTTGACGCCCCCGGCAACTGCTTTAGGGACGATGCCGCAAGCGTCTATCAACTACTCGATCGGTGACCGGAATGGCTGAAGCATACATCGTGGCGGCGGCGCGTACGGCGGGCGGCAAGCGCGGCGGCGCCTTGAAGGACTGGCATCCGGCCGACCTTGGCGCCGCAGTGCTCAACGCGCTAGTGGATCGGTCGGGGATCGATCCAGCCAGCGTCGAGGACGTGATCGCCGGCTGCGTCGGACAGGTCGGGGAGCAGAGCTTCCACATCGGGCGCAACATGGTCATGGCGTCACGCCTGCCGGACAGCGTTCCCGCCGTTTCCATCGACCGGCAGTGCGGCAGTTCGCAACAGGCGCTGCACTTCGCCGCGCAGGCGGTGATGAGCGGCACCCAGGACGTGGTGATCGCCGCCGGGGTCGAGAGCATGACGCGGGTGCCGATGGGCCTGCCGGTGCTGCTGCCGATGCAGGCCGGCATCGGCATCGGCCCGTGGCCGCAATCGATCAAGGATCGCTACGGAGTCACGGAGTTCAGCCAGTTCACCGGCGCGGAGATGATCGCCGGCAATTACCAGATGCAGCGGGAGGAACTCGACGCCTTCGCGCTCGAGAGTCACCGCCGGGCAGCTGCGGCCACCGAACGCGGCGACCTGACCGAAGAGATCGTGTCGCTAGAGATCGTCGACGCCGACGGCAACACCGTCCAGCACAATCGTGACGAAGGCATCCGCCCCGATGCCTCGCTGGAAGGGCTCGCAAGCTTGAGGACGCTGAAGCCCGATGGCGTGATCACCGCCGGCAACGCCAGCCAAATCTGCGACGGCGCATCTGGGGTATTAGTGGTCAGCGAACGGGCGCTCAACGAGCATGGGCTGACCCCGCTCGCCCGGATCGACAATCTCACCGTCACCGCTGGCGACCCGGTGATCATGCTGATGGAGCCGATTCCCGCCACTCGCCGTGCGCTGGAGCGGTCGGGTCGCCGAATCGAGGACATCGACCTCTATGAGGTGAACGAAGCCTTCGCTCCGGTTCCGCTCGCCTGGCTGCGCGAGCTTGGCGGCGATCCTGAACGCCTGAACGTCAACGGCGGTGCGATCGCGCTGGGTCATCCACTCGGCGCCAGCGGCACCAAGCTGATGACCACCCTGCTTCATGCACTCCACAAGCGCGGCAAGCGGTTCGGACTCCAGACCATGTGCGAAGGCGGCGGGATCGCCAACGTGACGATCGTCGAGGGGCTGCACTAAGGTGCCGGTGATCCAGGTCACGACCCGCGACGGCCGCACTCGCCAGATCGAAGGACAGGTCGGCCGGTCGCTGATGGAGAATTTACGCGGCGGCGGGATCGAGGAGATACTGGCGCTGTGCGGCGGCTGCTGCTCCTGCGCCACCTGCCACGTTTATGTCGAGGGCGAGTGGCTCACCCACTTGCCGCCAATCGGCGAGGACGAAGATGAACTGCTCGAAACCAGTCACGAACGCGCAGCCAACAGCCGCCTGTCCTGCCAGATTCCGTTCAGCGCGGCGCTCGACGGGATTGCGGTGACGGTGGCGCCCGAAGACTGAGGTGCGGCGCAACCTGTACCTGGTCGCGGGCGGTTTCTTCTTCCTGCTGGGCGCTATCGGTATCGTCGTCCCGCTGCTTCCCACCGTGGTGTTTTGGATCGTCGCGGCATGGTGCTTCGGCCGTTCCAGCCCCAGGTTCGAGCGTTGGTTGCTGGCTCATCGCACCGTCGGCCCGCACATCCGCGGCTGGCGGGAACGAGGCGCGATCAGCCGCCGCGGCAAGTGGTCAGCCACGGCCGCGTTAGCGTTGAGCAGCGCTGTCGGCCTGGCGATGATGGCCGTTCCACTCGGCGCCCTGCCGCTCCTCATCTGCCTGGGAGTCGCCGGCTTCATCTGGACCCGCCCCGACTAGCTCCCTAGATAGTGCGTTATGCGCTTCTCTTTCCTCGCGGCAGCCGTAGCCGCCCTGTCCGTCCCAGCCGTCGCTCAGGCGCCCACCATGCATGTGAGCGGTTGGGTCCGCGCGACGGTCGCCGGGCAGAGCGGGTCGGCCGCCTACCTGACCATCCACAATGCCGGGCCAGGAAGCGATCGGCTGCTTGGCCTGTCCACCCCAGCCGCCGCCAGTGCCACGCTGCACGGCACCAGCATGGCAGGCGGGGTGATGCGCATGCGTGGCGCCGGACCTCAGGTCATTGCGCAAGGCAAGCTGCTCGAGATGAAGTCGGGCGGATTGCATGTCATGCTGACTGGTCTGAAGGCGCCCTTGCGCACGGGCGCTCGCCTGCCGCTCACCCTCCGCTTTGAGCGTGCTGGACTGGTGCGTACCTCTGTTCCCATTCAGATGAGCGCACCGAGTGCCGGACACGCCCACTAAGCCACCTCGTTCCATGCTGCGCACGGTGCGCCTGCTGATCTGGGGCCTGGTCGCGCTGGCGGCGGTCGGCTTTGCCGCGCTGCTGCTTCGTCCTGCATCGGTCAGCCCGGGTGAGGCAAGCTTGGCCCCTGCGCAACCGGGCGCGCCGGGCATCGCTCTTGGCGGGCCGTTCACGCTCACGGCTGCCGACGGTCAGCCGTTCAACAGCGCGCAGGCGCTGGCGGGCAAGCCCTACGCGATCTTCTTCGGCTTCACTAATTGCCCCGATGTCTGCCCCACCACCCTGGCCCGGCTGGCAGCGCTGCGGCAGAAGCTCGGCCAGGGAAGCGATGCTTTCCAGATCGTCTTCGTCTCGGTTGATCCGGAGCGCGACACGCCGGAAGCGGTCGGCAACTACGCCAAGCTGTTCGACACGCCGATCATCGGTCTGACCGGGACGCGCGCTCAGGTCGAGCAAGTCGCCAAGCAGCACGCCGTCTATCAGGCTCGCGTCAAGGACCCCGCGGCTCCGGACGGCTACACGGTGGACCATGGCGCGGCGGTGCTGCTGTTCGGCCGCGACGGCAAGTTCGTCGGCACCATTGCCCAGGAAGAGAGCGAGCCGCCGGCCCTCGACAAGCTGCGGCGGATTACCGCCTAGCCGCGCACCCGCGCCAGCAGTCGGTCCAGCGCTGCCAAGGATTCCGGCTCATCGAAGCTTGGCGCATGGCCGACATCCGGCACGGTGACGAGCTCCGCCGCCTTGCCCAGTTCAGCGGCCATCCGATCGGCCACGTTGGCGGCGAACAGGTCGCTGTTGGCGCCGCGCAGGATCGCGACCGGTTTGTCCTTCAGACCGTGGAGCAAAGGCCACAGGTTCGGCTGAGTGCTGTCGTTCGCCTCGGCAAAGGGCTTGGCGATGGCCATATCGTAATCGAGCGTGACACCCTCCTGCCCTTGACGGCAGGTCCGCCGGGCGAAGCGCTCCCAGTCCGCCGCTTGCCAGTTCGGGTAGACGTCGGGCATCCGTTCGGCGAAGTCGCGCCCGGCTTCGGCAAAGCTCCCCCAACTCGCCGGCTGGCCGACATAGGTGCGGATGCGGTCGATGCCGCGCTGGTCGACCTCCGGCCCGATGTCGTTGATCAGGGCGCCGGCCACCCGCTCATCGTCCGATGCGGCCAATAGCATGGTGGTGAGCCCGCCAAGCGAGGTTCCAACGAATACCGCGTCGGCGATTCCAAGCTGGTCGAGCAGCTTGAGCACATCCGCGACATAGGTCTTGGGACCATAGCGCATCGGATTGGGGTCGGGGTCGCTCTGGCCACGCCCACGGAAATCGAGCGCCAGTACGCGCCATTGTCCCGCGACATGCTCGGCCACCGGCTCGAAGTCGCGCGCATTGCGGGTCAGGCCGGGCAGGCAGATGATCGGCGACTGATCCGAAGAGCCACCATCATAATCGCGATAATGGAGCCGAAGGCCGTCGGCGCTGTTGTAGAAACGATCTTCGTATCCAGCCACTCAACAACCCTTTCGCTGTTGCCCCACCCTATCAGGACCATATGCCGCAAGTGCAAGCCTATCGCCCCGATCCGCGCATCCTGGAACTTGGGCCCGAGTTCTACGACCCAGTAGCGCCCGCGCAGTTCCCCGCTGCCATTCCGCGATTCCTCAACCAGCGGTGGGCGGATCGGGTCGGGCTGGCTGAGGTGGAGTGGGAAGCCCACTTCCACCGGTTCGAACCGCTGCCCGACGACTTGCCCGAGCCGCTGGCGCTTCGTTACCACGGCCATCAGTTCCGCTCCTACAATCCGGAGATCGGCGACGGCCGCGGCTTCTTGTTCGCCCAACTGCGCGGGCCGGACGACCGGTTGCTCGACCTTGCGACCAAGGGGTCCGGACAGACGCCTTACAGCCGCTTCGGCGATGGCCGCCTGACCCTGAAGGGCGCAGTACGCGAGGTGCTGGCAACCGAGATGCTGGAGGCGCTGGGCGTGAACACGTCCAAGACCTTCGCCGTGTTCGAGACCGGCGAAGCGCTGACCCGCGGGGACGAGCCTTCCCCCACCCGGTCGGCCGTGCTCACCCGCCTCGGTCATGGCCACATCCGCATCGGCACCTTCCAGCGGCTGGCCTTTCTCGACGAGGTCGAGAACCTCGCCAAGCTGACCCGCTACTGCCTGTCGCGCCTCTACGGCGAGGTCCCGACGGAGGACGATTCTGCCAACGCAGTCCGGCTGTTCGACCTGGTCGCCTCCGCGACCGCCCGGCTGGCGGCGAGCTATCTGGCTGCCGGCTTCGTTCACGGCGTGCTCAACAGCGACAATATCGCGATCAGTGGTGAGAGTTTCGACTATGGGCCGTGGCGCTTCACGCCCGATTGGGATCCGGAGTTCACCGCCGCCTACTTCGACCAGACGGGGCTCTATGCGTTTGGGCGGCAGCCCGAGGCAATCCAGTGGGACTTGGCGCAACTGGCAGGCTGCCTGGCCCTGCTTAGCGAAGTCGAGCCAGTCAGGGAGATTCTTCAGGAATGGGCAGAGCGCTTTCACCAGGAGCTTGCCGGGGCCTTGGTCGGTCGCTTGGGCATCGGACCGGCGGGAGCCGAGGAGGACCGCGTGCTGGCCCGGGCGGTGGTGGCGGCGCTCAGCACGCGAACCGTCGGGATCGACCGCTTCTTCTTCGACTGGCGCGGCGGGCGAGTCCCGCACGGCGAAGCTTATGTGACTGCTGAGTTCCGCGCGCTGGCCGACCTGCTCCACGGGCGCGAGCAGCCGGCCGAGCATGCCTACTGGTCGGACCCGGCGCCCTGCTCCATGCATATCGAGGAAGTCGAAGCCATCTGGGCGCCGGTCGCACGGAGCGACGACTGGACGATGTTCGAGCAGAAGATTGCCGCCATTCGCCGCATGGGCGAAGCACACGGGCGTGCTTGACCTTCACCCCTCCACCATGCTCCGAGGCGCGGCGACACGGGAGGGCGGATGAGTGAACTGTTGATATCGACCGAGCCGGCGACTGGCGCCGAGCTATGGTCGGCCCCGATCGGCGACGCCGCGTCTGAAGTCGCCGCCGCTCGTGCGGCCTGGCACGCGTGGGCCGCCCAATCCGTGGCCTATCGGACGGAGGCGCTGCGGCGGTTCGCCAATGTCGTCCGTGCCCGTGAAACACAGATGGCCGACCTGATCGCGCGCGAGACCGGCAAGCCGCTGTGGGAGGCGGTGACGGAGGTCGGCGCCGTCGTCAACAAGGTCGATATCTCGATCAATGCCTATTCGGAGCGCACCCCCACGCGCCGGCTGGAAGGCGCGCTCGGCAGCAAGGTGGCTGTCCGTCACAAGCCGCATGGCGTGCTGGCGGTGCTCGGCCCCTATAACTTTCCTGCGCACCTGCCGAACGGCCATATCGTTCCGGCCTTGCTGGCTGGCAATGCGGTCGTATTCAAACCGTCGGAGAAGACGCCCGCGACCGGCGCGCTGCTGGTCGAGTGCTTGCACGAGGCCGGCATTCCCCAGGGAGTCGTTCGCCTGTTGATCGGTGGGCCCGACCAGGGCCGCGCGCTCGCTGCCCAGGAAGGCATCGACGGGTTGCTATTCACCGGCTCGGCTCGGGCAGGTCAGTCTTTGCACCGGCAGTTCGCGGACACTCCGAACAAGATCCTGGCGCTGGAACTCGGCGGCAACAATCCGCTGGTAGTCTGGGAAGCCAAGGACATTGGGGCAGCCGCGGTGATCGCCGTTCAATCCGCCTATCTCTCCGCCGGTCAGCGCTGCACCGCGGCCCGCCGCCTGATCGTGCAGGAACGTCAAGCCGACCAACTCGTCGCTGCCGTTCTAAAGCTGCTCGATCGGATCATCGTCGATCACCCGCACGCCACTCCCCAGCCCTTTATGGGTCCGGTCATCGACATGGCAGCGGCCGATCATCTGCAGGGACAATTCCTGGACTTGATGATGCGAGGCGGCCGGGTGATTCGGCGGCTCGATCGGCCCCATGAAAGTCGGCCTTATCTCACGCCCGCCCTGATCGACGTCAGTGGCATCGAGAACCGGCCCGACGAAGAGCTGTTCGGCCCGGTGCTGCAGTTGATCCGCGTGGCTGACTTCGATGCCGCCATTGACGAGGCGAATGCCACCCGCTTCGGCTTGGCCGCGAGCCTAGTCGGCGGATCGCCGCAGCTTTACGATCGGTTCTGGGCCAACGTCCGGGCGGGCGTGATCAACTGGAACAAGCCGACCAACGGAGCGCCGTCGAACGCGCCTTTTGGCGGGGTCGGCCTGAGCGGCAATCACCGTCCCAGTGCCTACTACGCCGCGGACTATTGCGCGTACCCGGTAACCTCCAGCGAAGCCGAGATCGCCCGGGCAAGCATCGGCGAAGGGTTACGTGATCCGAATATGCTGGAGGACTGAGTCCTTTCGATCGGCGAGCCCGATCTGTGTCAGCAAAAGTTTGGATTTATCTGCGTTAACCGATCTACGTAAACCTATAGTAAACCGCTGATCGTAGTTGAGGCGTGTAGCCGCACTCGACCTCGCCTTGCCTCACTAGCACCCGCGAGGCCGAGTAGCGGCTGCTGAGGCGGGCCGACCCCACCGGCGTCGGCCCGCCTACCCCGCCCCGGAATCAACCGCCACGCATGTCAGGCAGGTAAGCCTCGTCCGCAAGGTCGCTAAAACGCGTCACGTGCGCGTCAAACTTCAGCTTAATTTTGCCAGTTGCGCCGTGCCGCTGCTTGGCAACGATTACCTCGGCCAGGCCGTAAACGCGCTCGATGTCGCGTTGCCATTGCTCGTGCGCTTCCCAGACCTTGCCATCGTCGCCCTCGATCGGGCGCTTCGGCTCCTTGGCACTGATATAATAATCTTCGCGAAAGACGAACCAAACCATGTCGGCGTCCTGCTCGATGGAGCCGGATTCGCGCAGGTCGCTGAGTTGCGGTCGCTTGTCCTCCCGCTGTTCGACGGCGCGGCTGAGCTGCGATAGCGCCAGCACCGGCAAGTCCAGCTCTTTGGCGAGCTGCTTCAGGCCCCGGCTGATCTCGGAGATTTCCTGCACGCGATTGCCATCCGACGACTTGCCGGAGCCCTGCAGCAGCTGCAGATAATCGACGACGATGAAGCCGATGCCTTTCTGCCGCTTCAGCCGGCGCGCCCGGGCGCGCAAGGCAGCGATGGTCAGGCCCGGCGTATCGTCGATATAGAGGGGCAGCGCCTGCAACTCGGCTGCGGCCCGCGCAAGGTTCCTAAACTCCGCTTGGCTGATCTTGCCCATGCGCAGGTTTTCGGACGAGATATTGCTCTGCTCGGCAAGGACGCGGGTGGCGAGCTGGTCGGCCGACATTTCCAGGCTGAAGAAAGCAGTCGGGGCACCGGCGGATTTCTCCGGCTCGATTCCGTCTTCCTGGTCACGCAGGAACCGTTGGGCGGCTGCGAAGGCGATGTTCGTCGCCAGCGAGGTCTTGCCCATGCCCGGGCGCCCGGCGAGGATCATCAGGTCGGACCGGTGCATGCCGCCGATCTTGCCGTTCATGCTGTCGAACCCGGTCGTGATGCCCGACAGGTGCCCACCCGAGTTGAGCGCCTTTTCCGCGGTCTCGAGCGCGATCCGGGTCGCTTCCGCGAAGGCTTTAACCTTGCCCTCGCCGCCGCCCTGCTCCGCGACCTTGTAGAGTTCGGTCTCAGCTCGCTCGATCTGGTCGAGTGGCAACACGTCCTCAGAGGTGTCCAGCGCCACCTCCACCATGTCGCGCCCGACCGCGACCAGTGCTCGCAACAGGGCGAGATCATAAATTTGGTGCGCAAAATCCCGCGCACCAATGATCGCCGCGCCCGAACCGGTCAGCTGCGCCAGATAAGCGGGCCCACCAACCTCCTTGATCGCCTCGTCGGCCTCGAACAACGGGCGCAACGTCACTGGGTTCGCAATCATGTTGCGGTCGGTCATGCGCAGGATCGCGTCGTAGATGCGGCCGTGCAGCGGTTCGAAGAAGTGGTCGGACCGCAGCTTCAGCTGCACGTCCTCGACCAGCCGGTTGTCCAGCATCAACGCGCCAAGCAGGGCGGCCTCCGCCTCAATGTTGGCGGGCAGGGTCGGGGCTTGGGGCGGCTCGCTGCCGGCGCCCGGGTAACGTAGGATCTCGGCCATGGCGATGGTTTCTACTCTCCTCTGCGTCGGCGGGAAGAGCGCGAGGCTCGTTTTCGGTGGACGGCGTGTGGAGAACTAAAGAAAGCGCCGGAAAACTCGGCCGCGGCATGCGACCAACGGTTGGCCGCCCCGAGCAGGCCCGCTACGCCGAAGCCATGAGCATTCTTTCGGACCGTTGGATTCGCGAACAAGCGCAAACGA
>CADCWB010000070.1 GCA_902806295.1 uncultured Sphingomonas sp.
AGCTGATGGCGGAGGCGGGCGTGCCGGTGACTCCGGGCTACCTCGGCGAGGACCAGTCGCCCGAGCGGCTCAAGGCCGAGGCGGACGCGATCGGCTATCCGGTGCTGATCAAGGCGGTCGCGGGCGGCGGCGGCAAGGGGATGCGGCGGGTCGATGAAGCGCCGGCGTTCCTGGATGCGCTCGACAGCTGCAAGCGCGAGGCCGCGTCGTCGTTCGGCAATGACATCGTGCTGCTGGAGAAGTACATTCTCTCGCCGCGGCACATCGAGGTGCAGGTGTTCGGCGATAGCCACGGCAACGTCGTCCACCTGTTCGAGCGTGACTGCTCGCTGCAGCGCCGGCACCAGAAAGTGATCGAGGAAGCGCCAGCGCCCGGCATGGAGGAGGCGACGCGTGAAGCGGTGTGCGGCGCGGCCGTGCGGGCGGCGCAGGCGGTGAATTACGAGGGCGCAGGCACGATCGAGTTCATCGCCGACGCCAGCGAGGGCCTCCGCGCCGACCGCATCTGGTTCATGGAGATGAACACCCGCCTGCAGGTCGAGCATCCAGTTACGGAGGAGATCACCGGGCAGGATTTGGTGGAGTGGCAGCTCCGCGTGGCGAGCGGGGAGCCGCTGCCGAAGCGGCAGGAGGAGCTGTCGATCACGGGCCACGCGATTGAGGCGCGGCTGTATGCGGAGGACCCGGAGAAGGGGTTCCTGCCGAGTGTTGGGCGCTTGGAGCATTTCGACCTCGGCGAAGAAGGCCGGATGGAAACGGGCGTGGAAGAGGGCGATGCGATCTCGCCCTTCTACGATCCAATGATCGCCAAGCTGGTCGCGTGGGGTGACGACCGGGACGAGGCCATCTGCGAACTCGCCAGCATCCTCGACGAAGTCGAAGTCTGGCCCGTGCGGACCAACGCTGGCTTCCTGTTCAATGCGATTCTGGATGCCGACTTCGGCGCTGCGGCGATCGACACCGGCTTCATCGAGCGCCGACTGGCTGAGCTAGTGCCGGACCCTGAGCCGGATGAAGCTTTGTGGCGCGGTGCGGCGGCGGTTGCGACTGCTATCGACGAGAACGAGGAGCCCGCCGCCGGGCTAAGCGGATTCAGGTTGAATGCGCCGGCGAACCGCAGCGTGGTGCTCGGTCGAGGCGGCGAGTTCAGGCGCATCGCGGTAGAAGACGGGCAGCCGATGGCCGCAGTGTCTGGGTTCCGCGACGAAGAACGTGTCGTCGTCTTCTATAAAGGGCAGGCGTATGAGTTCAGCCGATCGGCGCGGGGCAGTGTAGGCGGCCTTGCGGCGGACGGGGCGTTGCTGGCGCCCATGCCGGGCAAGGTGACCAGCGTGGACGTGGCCGCTGGGGAGCAGGTCAGCAAGGGCCAGCGTCTGCTTACGCTTGAGGCAATGAAGATGGAGCATGCGATGGTGGCTCCGTTCGACGGCGTGGTGGCGGAGCTGAATGTAACGGCGGGCGCTCAGGTGCAGGTGGACGCGGTGCTGACCCGGGTTGAGGCGCACCAGCCGTCATCCTGAACTTGTTTCAGGATCCACCTTCCGACTAAGCGCAGTCCTCGCGGATAAGTGGATGCTGAAACAAGTTCAGCATGACGGTTCAGAGGTGAAGACATGAACATTAACGGCATTGCGGCAGTGGTCACGGGCGGGGCGTCCGGCTTGGGTGAGGCGACGGCTCGGGCGCTGGCTGCTCAGGGCGCGAAGGTCGCGATCTTCGACCGTGATGTGGACCGCGGGACCAAGATCGCCGAGGAGCTTGGCGGCGTGTTCTGCGAGGTCGATGTCACCAGCGACGAGAAGGTCGCTGCGGGTTTCGAGCAGGCGCGCGCGGCGCATGGGCAGGAGCGGGTGCTGGTCAATTGTGCCGGTGTCGCGAACGCGGTGAAGACCGTCGGCCGCGACCGCGAGACCAAGGCGGTCAAGAAATATCCGCTGCATCAGTTCGAACTGGTGATCGGCATCAACCTGATCGGCACCTTCCGCTGCATCGCGCACTCGGCGGCCGGGATGGTCGACGCGGAGCCGGGCGAGGATGGCGAGAAGGGCGTGATCATCAACACGGCCTCGGTCGCGGCCGAGGACGGGCAGATTGGCCAGGCGGCCTATTCGGCGTCGAAGGGCGGCGTGCTGGCGATGACGCTGCCGATCGCCCGCGACCTGATGAACGAAGGCGTGCGGGTCAATACCATCCTGCCGGGCGTGTTCAAGACCCCGATGGTCGCCATGATGCCGCCGCAGGTGCAGGATGCGCTGGGGGCTCAGGTGCCTTTCCCCAAACGGCTTGGACGGCCGGAGGAATATGCCCAGCTCGCGGTGTTCATGATCGAAAGCGGGTACATGAACGCCGAGCATGTGCGGCTGGACGGCGGTATCCGGATGGCGCCGAAGTAAGGTGAGCGACGCGCAACTGCTGGAGGCCCTAGCCGCGACCGCTCGGGAGGCTGGCGAGGCGATCCTGGCCGTGCGGCGCCGAGGTTATGAGGTCACTGCGAAGGGCGATCTCTCTCCGGTCACCGAGGCGGACCATGCCGCCGAGCGGATCATCCTGGAGGCGCTGGCCCGCGTGGCACCAGGCGTGCCGGTGATTGCGGAAGAAGAAGTCGCTGCCGGTCGCATCCCGGCGCATGGTGATAGCTACTTCCTGGTCGATCCGCTGGACGGCACGAAGGAATTTGTGCGTGGCGGCGACGATTATACGGTGAATATCGGCCTGATCTTGGAAGCGGCGCCGGTGCTTGGCGTGGTGCTTGCTCCGGAAACCGGCAAGCTGCATGCTGGCCTTGTTGGGCAAGGAGCGTGGCTGGAGGAAGCAGGCGGTCGGCGACCGATCCATACCCGCGCGCGTCCCGCCGATCTGGTCGCGGTCGCCTCCAAGTCGCATTACACCCAGAATACTTCGGACTATCTGGATAGCCTGTGCCGCGGAGGCGAGCATGTTTCGGTCGGCTCTTCGCTGAAGTTCTGCATCGTGGCCGAAGGGCAGGCCGACATCTATCCGCGCCTGTCGCCGACCAGCGAGTGGGACACGGCGGCCGGGCACGCCATCCTGCTGGCGGCGGGAGGCCGGGTTGATGGCGTCGACGGTACGCCGCTGCGCTACGGCAAGACGGCGTTCCTCAACCGCGGCTTTGTCGCCACGGGCGGGTGGGAGCCGCCCGAGCTGGTGCCATTTATGACGGAGTTTGCGGGTGGTGGGGACCTGCCTCAAGGGGTTTGACGTCGAGCCACGGGCCAGGGGTGCTCCAGTCCGGTAGAGGTGAGAAGTCGCCGCTCCCCCAGCCGCTAAGATCCTCTAGCTCGGATCGAATGCCAGCCAGCCGGATCAGCATCGCCGAGGCTTCCGGCTCTAGCGACGGGTCAGACAGCAGCCCCCTAGCAACGTGTTCGGCAGTGTTCAGTGCAGTCAGCAATTGTCGCAGCCAGCTGTGCCGGCCTGCAGAAGAAAGTACATTGTGCATGAGCTGCGCCTAGCAGCTGCTCGGGCTGATCGGGAGAGCAGCCGTAACGAGTTAACGCGAACTCAATCCATTACGGATTCGAATGTTTGCGCTTCTATGCGCCTTTCCGCTCGTGTAGGCCCATGGCTGCTCGGTATACCATTCTGGATGAATGCCATGACCGCAGCCACCTACGCTCGCATCACCGATCCAATCGCCGAGTGGGGCTCCGCACCGGCACTCGTCTTTGCTCCGTCCGCGGCATTGCTTGAGCGCGGCCGCTCCAGTGTGGAGTATGCTGGTTGGCGGGTCGTTGCGGCCCAGCCAGTCGAAGGAGCGATCGAGCGACTGGATCAGCAGGCTTCCACGGGGTTGGTGTGGGTCGAACTGCCCGGTGAGCTTGGTGCAACCGAGTTGGATTTGCTTCAGCGGATCGACGGTGACGTGCGAGCCACTCGGTACCGGGCGCTGGTCGCGGCGCCGATCGATGCGCTGGATATGATCAGCACGGTCGTGCGCGAGTCAGCGGTCGAACTGCTGATCGATGCCGGCGATGCAGAGCGGTTGGCGGCGCTCGCCCTTGTTGCATCAGGTGCTGGTACCGCGCGTAATCTGTCGGACATCGCGTCGGATGGAAGCACGGCGCGCCTTCGCCAGTTGAGCGATGAGGTCAATCGTATCGCCTCGGCCTGGCGCGCTTGTCGAGCGGCCCGGCGTCGGAAAGCACGTCCAAGCCGGTGGAGGCGGGCGACGGTCCTGCGGTGGCTGCCGAGACGGTGCGGTTGATGATCCGTGCCCGGCGACTGCGGGCGAATTACTTGCCGGCCGAGCTGTTTGCCGATCCTGCCTGGGACATGCTGCTGGATCTGCTGCAGGCGGAGATCGTCCAGCATCGCGTGCCGGTGTCGAGCCTGTGCATCGCCGCTGCGGTCCCGGCAATAACGGCTCTGCGTTGGATCAAGAGCATGACGGACGAAGGACTGCTGCTGCGCCGGGATGATCCCCGCGACGGTCGCCGGGTGTTCATTGAGCTTGCCCCCGCGACAAGCGTCGCGATGCGACGTTACTTTGCGGAGATCGGGCCGGTGCCGGTCGTTTGAGCGAAGCCCCATTGACCCCAGAGCGCTGACGAGGCAGCAGCGATGCGAGGGCGCTTAGCTCAGTTGGTAGAGCATCTCGTTTACACCGAGAGGGTCGGCGGTTCGAGCCCGTCAGCGCCCACCATCCTCAACTTCCCCGAGGCCGATTAAGTCGGCTCCATGCCGGCTCAGAAGAATCCGAGCTGCTCGAAGTTGACGACGCCCAGCGCGAGCAGGATGCATGAGATGATCAGGGCGGCAACGACCAGGATGCCGATGATGCGAACGGGCCCTGGGGTGCGGCCTTGCGGCGCGGAATTGTCAATCGGTTGTCGGCTCACGTAAGACTCCTCTTGCTGGAGCTCTCAACGAGGCAGCGCGCCGCGAGTTCAGCGTCAGAGCCGAACAACACCGAGGATCAGCAGCAGGAGCAAGGTGCCGCCGATGGTCAGGAGGAGAGAGCCGATGCAGCCGAGGCGGTTGGAGAAGAAAAACATCAGAGTTCCCTGTTAGTACCTGCTGCAACGTCGTGCAGCTGTAAGGGTTCACGGGTCCCTTAAAGGCTGCGTACGAGCTTGGTGACCATGGCTGCCCAGGGCGGTGCAGCGACAACGCTCTGCCGAGCGCCCGAGCCCGGCGGCAGAAGATGAAGCTTGTCGCCGTCGCGGCCGATCAGCCGGCCGAACAGGAAGCGGCCAGCCGGCCGGGGAACGAGGACGTCGCGGTTGAGCGCACGGCCGAACTCGTCGGGGGACAGGCGATCGCACCATAATTCGTCGCCGGCCCGGTAGTCGCCGGTGCTGGAGGCGACGTGGATAGCGACTTGATTGGGCTTGGAACGGGGCGGCAATAGGCGGCTGGCTTTCCGCGGCGCGGCGGCGCCGTTGCTGGACAGGGTAGCGACGACGGCGAGATCATCCTGTTCGGGGTGGTCGACCAGATCGGCCGAGTCCACGCCAAGGGCGGCGGCGATGCGGTTAAGCCAGCCGATGGAGACCGTCCGCATGCCCGTTTCAAGCCGACCTATGGTCTGCGGAGTGGTCGGCGGCTCGCAGCGGCGCGCCACGTCATCAAGAGTCAGCCGCTTGGCCTTCCGAACGTCACGAATGCGGGTAATCACCGATAACTCTCCTGAACCGGTCTGGTAAGTTATCCTGTCCTACGTTTTACCCTATGTGGCAAGTGCGCGTCACCACAAAGGAGGCGTGCGAGATGCGAAGCGAGAACGGGCGGCTACTGGACGAGCGGACGGTGGATGGCAACTTGAAGACCGGCACGGCAGCGGCTCGGCCGACCCGGTCCGTGACGGTGAATGTCGCCGAGTCGCCGCTCGGCTGGCTGAAGGCGCGTGGGCACATCAGCGAGCGGCAGTATGACGCCGGCGAACAGCTGCGGCTGGACTGGGAGCGGGCGCAACTGGCGCCGAGCATTACCATGCGGTGGGACGCCGAGCCGATGACCAAGGGGCGCAGTGGCCCGCCAAGCAGATGGCACCCGGCAGAGTCACAGATCAAGGCGCGCGAGCGATTCGATGCTGCAGTCGCAGCGGCGGGACCTGGTTTGTCGGACATATTATGGCGCGTGGTCTGCGCCGGTGAAGGCATGCGGGAGGCGGAGGGGGCACTGGGTTGGCCGGCGAGAGCCGGTAAGCTGGTACTGACGATCGCGTTGGACCGAGTGGCGGATTTCTATCGGATGCCGTGAAGCGCTGGTGAGGGCGGTCGAGGGCTGATAGGGTCTGATAAGGGAGCTGACCGCCATGATCCTATACGGTTCGTCACTGTCGCCATTCGTGCGCAAGGTGCTCGTGTTTGCGGCTGAGAAAGGCATCGCACTTGAAGCGAAGCCGGTCGGCATCGGCGACGCGAACCCTGAGTTCCGGGCGGCGAGCCCATTCGGCAAGATGCCGGCGCTGGTGGATGGCGATTTCTGCCTGGCCGACTCGAGTGCCATCGTCCACTATCTCGAGGCGCTCCAGCCGGACCCGCCATTGATCCCGGCGGGCGCTCGTGAACGAGGGCGCACCATCTGGTTCGAAGAGTTCGCCGACACGATGTTGATGGGCTGCCTCGCCAAGATGTTCTTCAATCGAGTGGTCGCGCCGGTGTTCCTGAAGCGCGAAGGGGACCTCTCGGTGGCGGACACGGCAGAGCGGATCGAGTGGCCGCCGATGCTGGCTTATCTGGAGCGCACCCTGCCGGAGAGCGGGTATCTCGTGGGAGGAAGCATGACGCTAGCCGATATCGCCGTCGTTAGCCCCCTCGCGAATCTCGGCTACATGGGGGTGAGCATTGACCCAGCGACCCACCCGCGCACCGCCGCGTTCAAGGAGCGGACCCTGGCTCGGCCGAGTTTCGCTGCGCTGATCGCTCGAGAGAAGGCGGCGCTGGAGCGGCTCGCAGCCTGAACGCAGAAGCGCCGCGCTTCCCCATTGGAAAGCGCGGCACCTTGATCGTTGGCGGTCTGCTTAGAGCGAGCTGCCTTCGATATCGTTCTCGCGGCCCTGGCTGCGCTCGACTTCGATGTCGGTGGTCCCGATATCGTCGTCGTCGTCAGAGCCCATCAGGTCTTCGTTCATGGCACCCTGACCCTGATCCGCGAAGTCCTGACCGCCCGAACCGGCCTGTCCGGACGACGAGTCGCCCATCCCGGAGGCCTGTCCTGACGTGCTTGCTGAGCCGCCATAGCCGCCGCCGGCAGAACCAAGGGGCATGCCGCCATCCTGCGCACCCTGGCCGCCCGAACCGAGGTCGTTGCCGGAGTTCTGGCTGCCGATGAAGCCCGAGGAACCCTGTCCGCCGGAGCTACCGCCTTCGCCCATGTCGCTTTGCTGGCCCATGTCCGAGCTGTTCTGCGACTGGGTCATGGTGTCGGTCTCGCCGCTATTTCCATAGGAAGCTTGGCCGGTGGAGGCGGAGCCCGCATCGCCGGTGGAACTGCCGCTGCTCATGGTCGTGCCGGAGCCAGTGTTGCTGTCGTTGCCCCCGATCGGCTGGCTGTTCTGCTGGCCCTGCGGCTGTTGCTGTTGCTGCTGACCCTGCGGCTGTTGCTGTTGCTGCTGACCCTGAGGCTGCTGCTCCTTTTGGCTGGCCGGATCTTGCCCATAGCCCTGTTGGCCCGTCTGGCGGTCATCGGTGTTCATGTGTCTCTCCTCAGGTGGCCCCAAGCTCCTGAGATACAGAACAAGGTAGTGGCAGAGCGCGTTCCGGTGCGATGCGACGAAGCGAATTGGGCGCGCCCAACAGAGACGAGAAAGGCCCGCCGGATTGCTCCGACGGGCCGCTCTGTCTTCTGATCACGTAGCGAGATGAGTAACTTACGCCTGAGCGGCTTCGTCCTCACTTTCCGCCGGAGCAGCGGTCGCCTCAGCCGTGGCGCCCGGTTCGGCGTTGGGATCATAGTCCTCGGTGAAGCCGGCGTTATCACGCTCGAACATCTGAGCCATGACGTCGACGCCCTGAGCCTGCAGGTCGGCCTCTTCCGGTGAACGGGCGACGTTGACCTTGACGGTCACGGCCACTTCCGGGTGAAGCGCGATGCGGATCTCGTGCATGCCGATCGCCTTGATCGGACGATCGAGCACGACCTGGCTCTTGGTCACCTTGGCACCATCAGCCTCAAGGGCGTCGATGATGTCGCGAGCCGAAACCGAGCCGTACAGCTGACCCGTGTTGGAGGCCTGACGGATGAGCTGCACGGTCTTGCCGTCGACGCCCTGAGCCGACGCCTGAGCCGCAGTGCGGCGCTCGGCATTGTCGGATTCGATGCGGGCACGATTGGCTTCGAACACCTTGCGGTTGGCTTCGTTGGCGCGAAGCGCCTTCTTGCGCGGGAGGAGGTAGTTGCGGGCAAAGCCGTTCTTTACGGTCACGACATCGCCGATGCCGCCCAGCTTCTCGACCCGCTCTAGCAGGATAACGTCCATGCGAAGCGCTCCTTACTTCACGACATAGGGAAGCAGGCCGATGTGGCGGGCGCGCTTGATCGCCTTGGCCAGCTCACGCTGCTTCTTGGTGGATACCGCGGTGATGCGGCTGGGAACGATCTTGCCTCGTTCGGACACAAACCCCTGCAGCAGGCGGACGTCCTTGTAGTCGATGCTGGGCGCATCCTTCCCGGAGAAAGGGCAGGACTTGCGGCGGCGGAAAAATGCACGGGCCATGAGTTAGGCTTCCATCTCTTCGCGGGGTGCGCGCTCGGCGCGGTCAGGGCGGTCGCCACGATCAGGGCGGTCACCGCGATCGCCGCGGTCGCGTGGACCACGCTCACGGTCGCGCTCCGAACGGCGCATCATGGCCGAAGGGCCGGTCTCATGCTCATCCACGCGGATGGTCATGAAGCGGATCACGTCCTCGTTGATGCCGGTCTGGCGCTCGAGCTCCGCGAGGGCCGCGGCGGGCGCGTCAATGTCGAGCATGACGTAATGCGCCTTGCGGTTCTTGGCGATGCGGTAGGCGAGGCTGCGCAGGCCCCAGGTTTCGGTCTTGGCGACCGTGCCACCATTGTCGGTGATGATCTTGGTAGCGTTCTCCGCCAGCGCATCGACCTGGGCCTGAGCCAAGTCCTGACGCGCGAGGAAAACATGCTCGTAGAGCGGCATGTCGATATTCTCACATGTTGGCCGATCGCTGACGGGCGCACCATGCGCACCGCCCCTCCGGCTGTCGTTCAAAGCAGAGCCGGGATCATGCAAGCGCCTCAACCCCGGACAGGCGCGCCTATGCCCGAAAGCAGCGAAGCCCGCAAGGTACAGGGGTGAGGCGCAACCAAACGGTGCAACGAACCATAAAGGCACAAAACGGTTGACTTCGTCACGCTTATCAGGCACATAGGTGGACATTGGACGAATCGGGGCCGCGGCCCTGAAGCGGATCGCTCCGGAGTGGGGGCGGTCCGCTTTTTTGTTGGCGAGGGGAATGGTGCGGATGGGTTGGTTTGGACGCAAGTCGGCAGTGGCCGTTCCCAGTGCGCCCATGGCACCGGCATGGGCCGGGAGCGTGGAAGCCGACAGGTTTCCGCGCAGCTACTCTCTGCTTGCGTCACTGACCTTCAACTTGGGTGCTCCTGCCGCGCCGCCTCCTCCACCCACGCAGACTTGCCCGGATGAATCGGTCATCCTTGCAACGGATACGTGTCCGTTGCCCCCAGCTCCACCGCCGCCGCCACCACCAGCACCTGAGCGCGGATAAGACTAATTAGGGAGGGCGGGCGCGTGCGCCGTCCTCCCGAAAAGAGCCCCGTGAGAAGCGAGTGACCTTCGGTCCTGCCGCTCGCCTGAGCACACTCGACGGGAGGCGGGGTGGTGGATAGGGCGCTCCTGATGAATCGTGCTCTTCGACTAACGTGTAGCAGGCAAGCCTTAGTCGCCAATTGGCGATGGCTTGCGGAGGAGGCAGGGACGGCCGCCGGAGCCGCAGTGAAGGCCAACGGCTACGGCCTCGGTGCGAACGAGGCGGTTGAATGCCTGCGAGAAGTAGGTTGCAGGGACTTCTTCGTCTCGACATGGTGGGAGGCCGCGCAGCTCCATCCTGAGCGCGGCCTTGATCTTGCGGTGCTGCATGGCGTCGGGCCCGCTGACATTGAGGCTGCACGGCAGGTTGCCGCCCGACCCGTGTTGAACAGCCCTGACCAGATACTGCGTTGGAGGGAGTTCGCTCCATTGCAGCCTTGTGACGTGATGATCGACACCGGGATGAACAGGTTGGGACTAAGGCCGGAGGAGGCGAACCTTCTGGAGGGCTTGTCGATCCATACCCTTCACAGTCACCTGGCATGCGCCGACGAAGATCATCCGCTCAACGACATCCAACTACGGCGTTTCCGCGAGATCGCCGCCCTGGTAACCGCGAGGCGGTACAGCCTGGCCAACAGCGCGGGCATCCTGCTGGGACGTCAGTACGCGTTCGACCTCGTCCGTCCTGGTCTGGCGCTATATGGGGGCGTGCCGCGGCCCGAGGCGCGAGGCCATATCCAGCAAGTCGCACGCCTGGAGGCGCAAGTTGTCCAGCGCCGGCGGGTTCCGGCCGGTGAATACTGCGGCTACAATGCAACCTTTCGGGCCGAACAAGATACCGAAGCGGCGGTGATCAACATCGGTTACGCAGACGGCTACTGGCGGGGTTTCTCGTCCAAGGGCGTTGCGAAGGCGAATGGGGCCAACTTGCCTGTCCTTGGGCGAGTGTCGATGGATTTGGTGACGCTTGGTTGCGACGATCTTCCGGAATTGGCGGCAGGCGATTGGGTAACTCTCGATTTCGAGCTTGAAAGCGCCGCAAGAACATCCGGCGAGTCGCAGTACGAGTTACTGACCGGCCTCGGCTCCCGCTTCGAGCGGGTCTGGCACTGAACCCTTGGGAGCCGGCGTTTTAGGCTGGAAGCGGCACAGATCAATGACGGGGCAGCGCCAGCACTCTGGGCGCCGAGCTTTGCACACGTAACGCCCGTGCAGGATCAGCCAGTGGTGCGCGTGCAGCTTGAAGGGGTCAGGTGTGACCTTCTCAAGCTTCAACTCCACTTCAGTCGGTGTCTTGCCAGGCGCCAAGCCGGTCCG
Source organism: uncultured Sphingomonas sp. (assembly GCA_902806295.1). Taxonomy (GTDB): domain Bacteria; phylum Pseudomonadota; class Alphaproteobacteria; order Sphingomonadales; family Sphingomonadaceae; genus Sphingomicrobium. The sequence continues at coordinate 11,069 of CADCWB010000070.1, forward strand.
ATTGGCGACGCGGAAGACGTGGGTATCGACTGCGATCGTCTGCTGACCGAACGCGATGTTGAGCACCACATTGGCAGTCTTTCGGCCGACGCCGGGGAGTGCCTCGAGCAACTCACGGGACGAGGGCACAACGCCGCCATGCAGGTCCATAAGCTGGCGGGCCATGGCGATCACGTTCTTGGCCTTGGTGTTGAATAGGCCGATCGTCCTGATGTGCTGCCGAACCTCCTCTTCGCCGAGTGCCAGCATCTTGTCCGGCGAGTCCGCCAGCCGGAACAGCTTGCGGGTCGCGAGGTTCACGCTGACGTCGGTCGCCTGAGCCGACAGGGCCACTGCCACCAGCAAAGTATATGGATTGACCCACTCCAGCTCACCTTCTGGCTGAGGGTTGAGTTCGGCCAATCGGCGAAAGAATTCGAAAACGTCGGCCTTCTTCACGCTTGCTCGATCACGTCTCGCATGGAGTAGAGCCCAGCGGGCTTGCGATGCAGAAAGGCAGCCGCCGCTAAGGCACCACGAGCGAAGATCATCCGGTTCTCGGCGCGATGCGACAGGATAAGTCGCTCATCCGGTCCCGCAAATATCACGTCGTGATCGCCGACGATGGTGCCGCCGCGCACGGACGCGAAGCCGATCGCCCCCTCTGCCCGCCGCAAGCCGGTGCCGTCACGACCGCTTTCCGCCGTCAACGGCGTGCCACGTCCGCGGGAAGCTGCGTGTCCAAGGGTAAGGGCGGTGCCCGAGGGTGCATCCGCTTTGTGCCGGTGATGCATCTCGATAACCTCGATATCCCAAGCCCGTCCAAGTACGCGGGCCGCGCGCTCGACCAGTTCGTCAAGAAGGGCAACTCCAAGCGACGTGTTCGAGGCTTTTAGGACGGCAACGGTCTGCGCCGCCATCGCCAAGCGGCGCTCGGCCAACTCATCGAGGCCGGTCGTGCCGACCAGCACAGGCACTCCGCTGGTCTGCGCTCGCTCAAGCGTCGCGGCGAGGGCCGCGGGTGCCGAGAAGTCGACCAGAACGTCTCCATGATCAGGATCAAGGGTGAAGCGCCTATCCTCATCCGCTGCTGCAGCGATGGCCTGTCCCATCCGGCCCGCGGGCGCGATCAGGGTCAGCCGAATGGGTTGCTCATCGGTCCGCATGGCTCGTGATGGCGCAGGCCTCAGGCCGGCGCAATGCCGAGCTGCCGCTGAAGCGCAAGCGCTGCGGCCGGCGCCCGCACCTTCGCGCCGTTGATCATGAACAGATAGGCATCCTTACCGGCAAGCTGATGCGACCTTGCGCGATCGGCGAAGCGCTCCAGCGCCGCCGCCTCGTAGCCGGTCTCGATGTCCTCGCTCATTCGTTGAAGCCGAGCATAGCTGAAGCTTGCGGTGTCTGCGTCGATGGAGGGGAACTCCTCATGGTCATCGAACACAATTGCCACTCCATGATCGCGGCATAGCTTGAAGAAGCGCTCGTCGCGGAAGCTTTCATGCCGCGGCTCGATCGCATGCCGCAGCGGTACGCCATCGTGGCATGGCGGCAGTTGGTGCAAGAAGCCCGCGATGTCGTCATGGTCGAACGCTCGACGCGCTGCCAACATCCAGAGGATCGGGCCAAGCTTCGGACCAAGCGCCGTAAGCCCCTGGTCAAGGAACGTCCGGATACCCTCGCCAGCATCCGCCAAACGCGTTCGGCTGACACAGAAGCGGCTGCCCTTGATTGCGAATTTGAAGTCGTCTGGAACGCTCTCAGCCCATTTACGCCAGCTCGCGGGGCTTTGCCGCCCATAGAAGGTAGCATTGATCTCGATTGCGCCCAGTCGTTGAGCAGCAAACTCGAGCTCGCGCGATTGCGGCAGTTCGACGGGGTAGAACGGCCCGCGCCACGGCGGGTAGGTCCAACCGCCGATACCCACCCTGATCCTTGCATCTGGCATATCGAGCGAAGTCATTCGCTTCACATACCACAGCTAAGCGAGGGTCAAACCTGCTCCAGCGATGCAGGTGGGAGAAAGCGACTGACGATGTCCTTAGCCAGGCGCGCCGGCCGCAAGGAGGCGGCATCTAGGCAGCACCAGGTGCTCTTGACCTCGGCAAGGACTTCCTCGCCTCGCCTGATGACGGTGGTGAACAACGCTCTAGCGCCTTGGACCTGTTCGGCGACTACATCGGCGAACACCGCATCGTCCAAAAACGTCGGCCGTCGATAGCTGATCTCGTGTTTCAGCGCGACCCACAGGTGCTTAGCTACGGCGTCAGTCGGCGCGACCTTCTCCCAATATTGCACCACCGCGTCCTGGACCCATTTCAGGTACACGCTGTTGTTCACGTGGCCCATGTGGTCGATGTCGGCCGGCTGAATTCCGATTGCGTAACGGTGCATGGCTGGCCTCATGTCGGCAGCGTGGCTGCTGCTGACAATAGTGTCAACAGTCGGGTTGCCAGATGGTTGCTCAACTCAACGGGATCATCGGTCGCTTGTGGGTGCTCACCGGAGCGGGAGGACCTTCTGCCGTGATCCCCGTCTGGCACACCACTTTCGCGACGACCGCCGCGCCAAGCTGGACATGGTCGAGCCGAACGCTGCCCACCGGGCACTCGCCCGCCTGAACGCGGAGTAGCCGGGCGACCTGCTGATCGTCACGCAGAACGTCGACGACCTGCATGAGCGCGCCGGGACGTGGCGGCTGCTCCACATGGATGGCGAGTTGAAGAAAGGCTGGTGCCTGGCGTAACCTCCGCCGGTCAAAATAGACCGGCTGCTTGGCGTGGGTGAGCGGGTGGTTGAAGTGCGCCAAGTCGACCGGCGCGCCGATCGAACCGTTCGGGCGCGCGCCGGGTAGGCCGCGCGCCCGGGAAGGTTTAGCGGTTTCGGTTGATGCGGATGTTGGTCACCCGGCCCTGGTAGTCGACGTTGCAGCGGAAGCGCAGGTCGCCCTGAGCATAGGCCTGCTGGTTGTAGCCATTGTACTGCTGCTGATTATAGCCGCCCATGCCGCTGTCGATCAGGCCGGACACGCGCAGGCCGTTGTTGTTGCGGCGTTCTACGTTGGTGATCGCGGTGACTCGGGCGTAGCCCGGATACTGCTGCTGGTAGCCGTAGGCATTGCCGTAGGGCTGCTGATAACGCGGGCGATATTGCTGCGCCGCCTGGGCCGAGGCCGCGCTGGCGCACTGGGTAATCGCGGTCCGATCGTTTACCGCATAGCGGTTGCCGAGCAGCTGACCGATGACGCCGGCGATGCCGCCCTGCTGCTGCGGATAGCCATAACCCTGCTGCGGGTAACCCTGCTGGGGATAGCCCTGCTGCGGATAGCCATAGCCCGGCTGACCGGGGGCCGGCTGCGGATAATATTGCGCCGCGGCCGGCGCGGCGATGCCGCCGAGCGCGGTGGCGGCGGCAATGAGGGGGTGGATACGCATTGCTATTCCTTGTTCTCCGCCCGGAAAGCGCCGGCGGAGTTCGCAAAGTATAACGAGCGGTCGGCGCGTCCGATGCATGAACCGAAAACAACAACCCGTAGCGCGAGGTTAACCGCATCGTTCAGCCCGGCGAGTTCTCACGCAGACTGCCGCGTGCACTTGCCACCGTGCCGTCGTCAGCCATTCGCCGGCTGCACCCGCAGGGTCCCAGGCGGGAGCGGGGCGAGGAGATCGGCGGCGGGGGCGGTGCCGTCGAGCCACTCGCGCCAGCTGGCCGGGGGAAGCACGGCAACCTGGCGGCTGTGGTAAGGCGCGACGTCGGGTCCGGGCGCGCAGGTCAGCATGGTGAACGCCTCGCCTATGTCGGGCACGGCACGGACCAGGCCGGCGATGCCGAGCATGTCGCCGTCGGCGGCGGTGAACAGCCAACGGTCCTTGCGTTTTTGCTTCGGGTCGGCCGGGGCGGTGAACTCGTAGAAGCCGTCGGCCAGGATCAGGCAGCGGCCGGAACCGAACTCGCGCCCGTCCGAGCGAAAGTTGTAGACCGGCTTGCCGCCCGGCCCGGGCCAGCTCCAGCGGCGCACCACAAGGTCGTAGGCGCTGTCACTTGCGCGCACGATCGGTGCTGGATCGGTAATGCGGATGTCGCACGGCTGGAGATTGGGAATGCCCTCAGGAAAGCCGAGCGGCATGCCACGATCTCGGAACAGCTGCCGGATCGCCTCGGGCGCCTTGGTCTGCGAGTAAAGATTACACATGAGGGCGGGTGCGAATGGTCCCAATGGTCGCGGTGATGAGGTGGATGGCGCAGTTCAACATGGACAACATGGACACTACGTCCCCGTCTTCTTCACCCCACCCGCAAGATCGTCCGCCGGTCAAGCTGCGGCGCAACAGGGTCGGAGTGGCGAACATGGCTGCCTGCCTAGCAGGAACAGCCGCGTGTAGGACAGGGGCTCGCCGGCCGGTTCCGTTGCGCCGGCCATGGTTGCAGCGGTAACTCGCCGGTAAGTCGGAAGTGGCATGAGGCATCGCCATGCCACCCGAGATACTTGCCCTGCTCGACAAGCCGCTGTCGCTGGTTGCCGTGCTGTTCGTCGGTGCCTTGTTCGGCATGATCACCGAGCAGGCGGTCAGTCAACAGCGGCGCGAGGCGTGGAAGGCGCGCAAGAAGGCGCGGGGCGAATGGGTGCAGCGAGGCCGGACCGGGCCAAGGCCGGGCTTTGCGCCATGGCATGACCCGCTGCCGGGCGGATCGCGCAACCCGGATGCGGCGGACCAGCTGCGCACGGTGATGGCGGCGCAGTTCACGGCCAAGCGGCTGCTCAACCGCGGCGAGAGCCGGGTGCTGGCGGCGCTGGAGCCGATCGTTGCCGAGCTGGCGCCGGGCTGGCGGGTAATGGCGCAGGTGAGCCCAGGGGAGGTGCTGGACGCAGACAGCACGGAGGCGTTCAACACGATCAATGCCAAGCGGGTAGACTTCCTGCTGGTCGATGCCGAGCTGAAGCCGCGGCATGCGATCGAGTATCAGGGGCAGGGGCATCATCAAGGCGCGGCGGCGGCGCGCGACGCGGTGAAGAAGGAGGCTTTGCGCCGGGCCGGCGTGGGCTATGCGGAGGTGTTCGCCAACGACGGGCCGGCGGAGTTGCGGATGACGGTGGCGAAGATCATCGGCTCAGCCGCGCAGTCAGGGCCGTTTGGGCGGGCAGCGGCGAAGCAGGGGCTGAGCGTCACCAGCGCTTGCCGGTCGCTTCGATCGCTTTCAGGAGCGC
>CADCWB010000071.1 GCA_902806295.1 uncultured Sphingomonas sp.
AGATAGGCCAGGATCACCAGCGTGCCGCCCAGCATGCCCCACTCCTCAGTCAGAGTAGCGAAGGCGAAATCGGTATGTCCCTCGGGAAGATACTGGAGGTGGCTCTGGCTTCCCTGGAGATATCCCTTGCCGGAGAAGCCGCCGGAGCCGATCGCGATCTTGCTCTGGGTGATATGGTAGCCGGAGCCGAGCGGATCGCTCTCGGGGTCGAGGAAGGTGTCGATCCGCTTGCGCTGGTAACCGTGCAGGAATTGGTAGACCACTGGAATGGCGGCGGCCAACGCTGCGCCGGGGATCAAGAACCAACGCAACTGCACCCCGGCCAGGAACATGACGGTGATCCCGGCGAACGTCACCATCAGACCGGTCCCCAAGTCCGGCTGCAGGATCACCAAAACCGCCGGCACGCCGATCAACATGGCCGCGGGCCAGATCGCGCGGAAGCGGGTGATCTCGCCGGCTGGCAGCAGCTCGTAGAAGCGGGCCAGCATCAGCGCGATCGCAGGCTTCATGAACTCGGACGGCTGCAGGCGGATGAATCCGAGGTCGAGCCAGCGCTGCGCGCCCTTGCCAACGAAGCCCATCAGGTCGGTGACTACCAGCATAAGCACGATGATGACGTAGACTGGCACGATCAACTGCTTGATCGTCGCCTCGCGCACGTTGCTGATGATGATGGCGAGCGTCAGGAACATGAGCAGCGCCATGCCCTGCCGCATCGCCCAGGGCTGAATCGAGCCACCGGCGGCGGAGTAGAGGTTCACCAGGCCGAACAGCCCGATCCCGCTGACCATGAAGATCAGCCGCCAGGGAAGGCGAGCGAGCGGCTGCGGGATGATCGACGAGGAGATCATGCGGGTCTCAACGAGTTGGCAGCTACGGCTTCGATCGCATTGGCGCGGCGGGCCATGCGCTCGGCCAGGGTGCCGCCCCAACCGGTTTCAAGCTCCGCCAACCGCTTCAGCGCGGCGGGCCGATCGAACAGATAGGTGAGCACGTCCTTGGCGACCGGCGCGGCGGCCCGCGCGCCGCCCATGCCATGCTCGATGACGACCGAGCCGGCGTAACGCGGCTTGTCGAACGGCGCGAAAAAGACAAACAGACCATGGTCGCGGTAGCGCCAATCACCGCCCTGGCCGCGCGACGCGCTGGCCGCGAGCCGGCGGACCTGGGCGGTGCCGGTCTTGCCGCACATCTCAATACCCGGGATGTTGATGCGGGAGGCCCCCGCGGTGCCATCCCCGTTAACGACTTCCCACATGGCTCGGCGGACGGGATCGAGGTGAGCCTGCGGAACGTCCAACGGCGGCATCCCTTGCTTATGGGCCCCGAGCAGCATCGGCTTGTTCATGCGTCCGCCAGCGATCCGGGAGGCCATGACGGCCAGTTGGAGCGGGTTCACGATCACGAAGCCTTGGCCGATGGCGGCGTTCAGCGTGTCGGAGCTGGTCCAGTCGGGCCGCTCCACCAGCCGCTTGTTCTTCTCATAGCGTTTCCGTTTCCACTCGCTGTCAGGAATGGTGCCGTAATTCTGACTGACCAGCGGGAGGTCGAACTTCTCGCCCAGGCCGAGGTAGCGGGCCATCGGCGCGACCTTGTCGTAGCCGATGCGGTTGGTCATCGCATAGAAGTAGCTGTTGCAGCTCTTGGCGATCGCCCGGTGCATGTCGACCGATCCGTGCCGACCGAGGCAGCGGAAGAAACGGTTGCCGAGCTGATAGCCGCCGCCGCAGAACACCCGCTCCTTGGGATCGATCCCATGCTGTTGTAGCGCCAAGGCGACCATCGGCTTCAGGGTCGATCCGGGCGGATAGAGGGCATTCACAGTCTTGTTGAGCAGCGGCTTGCGCGGATCATCGGAGAGCGTCTTCCATTCGGCGCGCCCAATCCCGTCGGAGAAGCTATTGGGGTCGTAGGACGGCATGGAAGCCATGCACAGGATGTCGCCGGTCTGGCAGTCGAGAATGGTGCAACTGCCGGATTCCTCGCCCATGCGGCGCGCGGCATATTCCTGCAGCCCGGCGTCGATGGACAGCTGAACGGTGTTCCCCGATCGGTCGGGCTTGGGAGTGAGCTCCTGCACCAGCTTGCCCCGGGCGGTGACTTCCACTCGCTGGCCGCCGGGTTCGCCACGCAAGCGCTGCTCCAGTATCTCCTCGAGCCCTTCCTTGCCGATCTTGAACCCGGGCGTGATCAGCAGCGGGTTCTTTTCCTTCTCATATTCGGCCGCGCTGGCGGCCCCGACATAGCCGACCAGGTGCCCGACGGCCGCCCCGGCCGGGTAGAACCGAGTGAAGCCGCGGGCCGGCTCGACGCCGGGCAGTTCGGGCAGGCGGACCGTGATCGCGGCATAGCGCTCGTACGGCACGTTCTCGGCGACCTGAACCGGCTTGAACCCGCGCGAATCCTTGATGTCGCGCCGAATCCGGTCGACCTGATCCGGGCCGAGCTGGAGCAGCTGCGTGAGGGTGGCGAGCTCCGCCTCGACGTCGGTCATTCGCTCAGGGATAAGGTCCACGCGAAAGTCGGAGCGATTGATCGCGATTGGCTTGCCGTGGCGATCGATGATCCATCCGCGCCGCGGCGGCACGATGATCAGCTGGACCCGGTTGTCCTCGGACAGAAGGTTGTACTTCTCGTTCTCGGCCACCGCGAGCCAGCCGAGCCGCCCGACCAGCAAGCCGCCGACCGCCGCCTGCGCGCCGCCCACGATCAGCATGCGGCGGGAAAAGCTCAGCGACTGGTGGACGCTGGTGAAGCGCTGCGGCTTGTTCATCGGCCAAGCCTCCACCGGTCGAGCGCCGACGCGGCCCAGGCGGCGAGGGGAAAGACCAGAATCGCGATGATCAGGGGCGACCATACCACAGCGAATTCGTGCCGCGCACCCATCAGCGCGTCGATCCGCCAGCGGATGACGTCGTTCGCCAGCAGCAGCAGGGCAGCCAAGGCCCATTCGACCCAATAATCACGCCACATCGTGCGGCGGTCGAGCAGGTCGAGCGCTAGAAAGGCCCCACTCCAGATCGTGACCGACAGGCCGATCGGCACGCCGGTCAACACATCATTGGCAAAGCCGAGCGGGGCCGCCCACCAACTCGGGATCGCATCGCTGCGCAACAAGCGCCAGGAGAGCAGCAGGAGAAAGCCGAAGTCGGGCACCCAACCCACCTCCGTCACGATCGGCAGCAATGCCAGCGCTGAGGCGGCAACGACGGTCATTGCCGGGATGAACAGGGCCAGGCGTTTCGGCCCTCTGTTGATGGCCCCTCCAGTGCCGAGTGCGGAGCGGACCATCAGCGTGGGCCCTGTGCTTCGGCGGGCGCCCTTAGCGCGCTTTCTTCAAAAGGCTGTTCGACGAGCGCAAAGCTTACGTTCGATGGATCGGCGACGGGCAGCGCGACGGCTCCATCATCGTCGAGCTTCACGACCCGGGCAATCGGTATTCCCGGCGAGTAGATTCCGCCCGTTCCCGAGGTCACCACTATGTCGCCGCGCTTGAACGGGTTGCGGCCGACCTCCAGGGGCCGAAGATCGATCGTGCCGTCACCACGCCCGGTGGAGATCACCGCTTGGCCGCCCCGCAGCAAGCGGGCCGGAACGATGTTCGCTCGGTCGGAGATCAGCAGCACCCGGCTGGCCGTAGAGCCCGCGTCCACCACGCGCCCAACCAGCCCGTCGGCGGCGCGAACCGGCATGCCGACGCGAACTCCATTTCCGGTTCCGGCGGAGATCACGGCAAAGCGACGCCGACTCTCGAACGAGGAGCCCACGATCCGGCCACTCGCCACCGCTGCCGGGGTCTTCTCGCGCAATTGGAGGGCAGCCTTGAGTTGTCGATTCTCGTTAACGATCGCGCGGGCCTGGATGATCTGGCGGTGCATGCGCGCGCGCTCTTCCTTCAGCTGGGCGTTCTGGCGGGCCGCGTCCCAGTAGTTGCCGGCGCCGCTGAACAAGCCACCGACCGTTGTTGTGGCTTGCCGGAGCGCACCGGTAATCGGGGCCGTCGTATCCAGCGCCACGCCGCGCACTCCGGCATAGGCTTGCGGGGCAACGAGCGAGAGGCCCAGCAGAAACAGTCCGACCAGCAACCCGGCGATGGTCGCCAGAAAGCCGAAGAACAGGCCGTATTGTGCCCGCCTCGACCAGCCTGGGCGCGCACCGGTCGGCGGCGCCACGTCTCAGCCCCCTCTTACGCGGTCTGGAGGACGCCGCGGAACTGCTCTTCCTCCAGCGCCCGGCCAGTGCCGAGCGCCACGCAGGTCAGCGGATCCTCGGCAACGGTCACCGGCAGGCCGGTTTCGTCCCGCAGCACCTCGTCCAAACCCTGAAGCAGTGCTCCGCGGCCGGTCAGGACGATGCCTTGGTCGCAGATGTCGGCCGCCAGTTCCGGCGCCGTGTTCTCCAGCGCAATGCGCACACCCTCAACGATGGTGCCGACCGGTTCGGACAACGCCTCGGCGATTTGCCCTTGGTTGATGCTAATTTCCTTGGGCACGCCGTTAACTAGTTCCCGACTCTTGATGTGAACGTTGTTGCCGACGCCATCCACCGGCGGCTTGGCAATGCCGAGCTCCTGCTTGATGCGCTCGGCCCTGTCGTTGCCGATCAGCAGATTGG
>CADCWB010000072.1 GCA_902806295.1 uncultured Sphingomonas sp.
GAAATCTCCAGCCTGGGCGTGCAGCCGGACGTACTGCTGTGCCGGGCGGAGATGCCGATCCCGGATGGCGACAAGGCCAAGATCGCGCAGTTCTGCAACGTGCCCAAGTCCGCGGTGATCGAGGCGTTGGACGCCCGCTCGATCTACGACGTGCCGCTCCAATATCATCGCGAGGGGCTGGACGACGAGGTCCTGCGCGCGTTCGGGATCAGCGACGCGCCGCCACCCGAACTCGCCCGCTGGGATGAGATCATGGATCGGCTCGACAACCCGGAAGGCGAGGTCACGGTCGGCGTAGTCGGCAAATATGTCGGCCTGCCCGACGCCTACAAGTCGCTGCGCGAAGCGCTGGTGCACGGCGGCATCGCCAATCGGGTCAAGGTCAACATCAAGTGGCTCGATGCCGAGCTGTTCGAGCAGGACGGCGGCATCGCCGGCGAGCTCGAGCCGATGCACGCGATCCTGGTGCCGGGCGGCTTCGGCGAGCGCGGCTCGGAAGGCAAGATCGCGTCGGTGAAGTTCGCGCGGGAACGCAAGGTGCCGTTCTTCGGCATCTGCCTGGGCATGCAGATGGCCTGCATCGAAGGGGCGCGGAACACCGCCGGCATCGCCCGAGCGAACACGACCGAGTTCGGCGACACACCCGACCCAGTGGTGGGGCTCATCACCGAGTGGATGAGCAGGGAAGGCCTGCAGGCGCGGGCCGAGGGGGGCGATCTGGGCGGGACCATGCGGCTCGGGGCCTATGAGGCGGAGCTTGGCGGCAACAGCCATGTCGCGGCGATCTACGGCGCCACCCGCATCAGCGAGCGCCACCGCCACCGCTACGAGGTCAATGCGCATTACAAGGAACCGCTGGAGCGCGGCGGCCTGGTGTTCAGCGGATCATCGCCGGATGGCCGCCTGCCCGAGATCGTCGAGCGGCCGGACCACCCATGGTTCATCGGCGTTCAGTTCCACCCGGAACTCAAGAGCCGCCCGTTCGCGCCTCACCCGCTGTTCGCCAGCTTCATCGAGGCCGCGGTGAAGCAATCCCGCCTTGTCTGATCCGGCGTTGCCACCGGGGTGCGGCGGCCCTACCTAGCGGTTGGATGCGGACGTGGATCGCCTTGCTGTCGTTCCTGGCGCTCGCACTGGCGCCTTTTGCCGTGCCGGCTCAGGCAGTAGCTGCGCCCGTGCAAGCGCACTGCGCCGACATGGCCAGCGGAATGGAGCATTATTCGGGCAAGTCGCAGACGAGCGATGACGGAAAGTGCTGCGTGGCCGTTCCAGCCGCGCTGCCGCCTTCCACCTCCGCCGACCCTGATGGGATTGCCATCCGCTCCTCCACAATGGCCCGTCCACTCGCGCAAATGGCGAGTGCGCCTTTCGAAGCCGAAGACCCCCCTCCACGCTCCTGAACGACCTGGACAAACCCGGCCGGCCTGCCGACGCGAGCCGCCAAGGATATTAGCATCAGCAATAATTGCTGAACCGACGACCCCAGCCGAGTGGGCGGCTGCCCGCAGGCTGCTCAGGAGATCATCGTGAAGACCAGATACCTTTTGGCGACAGGCCTTGCCGGCCTGATCGCCGCCGCGCCGGCTGCCGCGCAGCACACCGGTCACCCGCCGGCCACGCCTCCGTCCTCGACGGCGGATAGCCACGCCGGGCACCAGCAGCCTCAACAAGGCCAGGTCGACCATAGCCAGATGGACCACGGCCAGACGGATCACGGCCCAACCGAGCATAGCCCGGCGCACAACAGCGCAGGCGAGCGTGGTCAGGTGGATCATGCGGCGATGGGCCACTCCGGCCACTCGGCGATGACTGGAGCCTTTGGACCCTATCCCATCGGCCGAGAGTCCTCCGGCACTGCGTGGCAACCTGACAATTCGGAGCACCGTGGTCTGATGACGAGCGTCGGCGACTGGCACCTGATGGGGCACGCAGACCTCAACCTGGTGCATAGCGGCCAGGGCGGTCGCCGGGGGGACGACAAGACCTTCGTGTCCGGCATGGTGATGGGCATGGCTCGCCGACCGCTGGGCCAGGGTACGTTGCAGCTCCGGGCAGGGTTCAGCCCGGACCCGCTGATGGGCCGCCGCGGCTACCCGTTGCTGCTGGCCAGCGGAGAAACGGCGAACGGCCGCGACCGGCTGATCGACCGGCAGCATCCGCACGACTTCTTCATGGAGCTGTCCGCCTCCGTGTCCCACCCGATCGGTCCGAACAGCAGCGTCTTCCTTTACGGCGGCTTGCCCGGGGAGCCGGCGTTCGGGCCGGCTGCCTACATGCATCGCGAGTCGATCATGGATTCGCCCGAAGCGCCGATCAGCCATCACTGGCTCGACTCCCAGCATATCACCTTCGGCGTGCTGACGGGCGGCGTGGTGCTCGACCGGTTCAAGCTGGAGTTGTCCCGCTACAATGGGCGCGAGCCCGACCAGCGGCGCTGGAACATCGAGACGGGCCCGCTCGACTCGACTGCCGCACGCGTCAGCTGGAATCCGACGGACGAATTGGCGCTGCAGGCGAGCTGGGCCGACCTTAAGGAGCCGGAGCAGCTCGAGCCGGGCGTCGACCAGAAGCGCTGGTCGGCTAGCGCCATGTACGCGCGGGAGCTCTCGCCTGGAGTGCGCTCGGCCTCGACGTTGGCCTGGGGCCGGCGCACCGCCGAGAGGCACTCCTACGACGCATTCGTCGCGGAGAGTTCGGTCAAGCGGGACCTGTGGACCTTCTTCGGGCGCGGCGAGATCACGGAGAACAATGAGCTGATCGAAAGCGAGGACCACCATGGGCCGGCGTTCCGGGTCGGCAAGGTGTCAGCAGGGGCGATCCGCGACTTCTCGGTCGCCGATCATGTGAAGCTCGGGGTCGGCGGATTGCTGGCGGTCAACTTCGTGCCGGACGGGTTGGAGGACGCATACGGCTCATCCCGCCCGATCGGCGGCATGGCGTTCCTGCGGCTCACGATCGACTAAGCACCCCCATTGCCAGCGCGGGTGGGAGCCGCCAAATGGTTCCCCATGATTAACGTCGTTTCCACCCGCCTGGCGGTGCTCGGCTCCGGCCCGGCCGGCCTCACCGCCGCCATCTACGCCGCTCGCGCTGGCCTCCAGCCGATCGTCATTCAGGGCATCCAGCCGGGCGGGCAGCTGACCACCACCACCGATGTCGAGAACTATCCCGGCTTCCGCGACGTCATCCAGGGCCCCTGGCTGATGGAGGAGATGCAGGCGCAGGCCGAGCATGTCGGCAC
>CADCWB010000073.1 GCA_902806295.1 uncultured Sphingomonas sp.
CCAGCACTTCATTGTTCCAGAAGCGCAGAACAGTCACGCCTTCAGCTTGCAGGTATGCAGTCCGGCGGGCGTCCTGCTCGGTCCGCTCCGCGTGCTGGCCGCCATCCAGCTCGATCGCAAGTGCGCGTTCACGGCACAGGAAGTCGCAGATGAATGGTCCGACGGGTATCTGCCGCGAGAACTTGAAGCCGCCAAGCTGACGCCTGCTTAGGTAACTCCAGAGGTGGCGCTCCGCATGAGTTGCGTTCTTGCGGAGTTGCTGGGCCCGATAAGTCGGTCGCACTTTGGGCTCTGGCATAGATCGAACATGCCCACCCCCAGCCCCTCCCGCAAGCGGGAGGGGACGTATGACCCTCTCCCCAGCCTTCCTCGACGAACTCCGCGCGCGGACGCTCCTCTCGTCGGTCATCGCCCCGCACGTCAAACTCACGAAGGCGGGGCGCGAGTTCAAGGCCTGCTGCCCGTTCCACAATGAGAAAACGCCCAGCTTCTACGTCAACGACGACAAGGGCTTTTACCATTGCTTCGGCTGCCAGGCGCATGGCGACGCGATCCGCTTCCTCACCGACAGCCGCGGGCTGCCGTTCATGGATGCGGTCAAGGAACTGGCCGCCAAGGCCGGCATGGAAGTGCCCACCCCCGATCCGCGCACCCGCGACAAGGCCGAGCGCGCCTCGACCCTGCACGACGTTATGGCCGCCGCGCAGCGCTGGTTCACCGAGCAGCTGAACGGTCCGGATGGCGCCGAAGCGCGCGACTATCTCCAGCGCCGTGGCATCGGCGGCGCCACTGCCGAGCGCTTCGGCCTCGGCCTTGCGCCGCTGGGCCGCACCCGCCTCAAGGAAGCGCTTAAGGACCACGGCGAGGACCAGCTGATCGACTGCGGCCTGCTCATCAAGCCCGATGGGGGCGCTCCATATGATCGCTTCCGCGGGCGGCTGATGATCCCGATCCGGGACCGGCGCGGGCGGGTGATCGGGTTCGGCGGGCGCATCCTGGGACAGGGTGAACCCAAATACTTGAACTCACCGGAGACTGTCCTCTTCGACAAAGGCCGCACGCTCTACAACATCGATCGCGCGTCGCCCGCCAGCCGCCAAGCCAACCGGGTGATCGTGGTTGAAGGCTATATGGACGCGATCGCGCTCGACCGCGCGGGCATCGCCGAGGCAGTGGCCCCCAATGGGACCGCGCTGACCGAAGCACAGTTGGAACTCCTGTGGCGGATGACCCCGGCGCCGATCCTTTGCTTCGACGGAGACAATGCCGGGCAGCGCGCCGGCATTCGCGCCGCCTTGCGCGCCCTCCCCCATCTCGGCCCGGAGCGCACGCTGCGCTTCGTGTCGCTACCTGCCGGACAGGACCCGGATGACCTCCTGCGCGAGAGCGGCGCGGCCGCGCTGGAAGCGGTGCTCGAGCAGTCGGAGCCGCTGGTCGACAAGCTGTGGACCTATGAGCGCGATGTCGCCCCGCTGGTTACGCCTGAGGAGCGCGCCGGACTCAAGCAGCGGCTGGTGCAGCACGCCGCTGCCATCGGCGACCGCTCGCTGGCGCAGCTTTACCGCGACGAGTGGCTCAGCCGCTTCGACGCCCTCACCGCCCGGCAGCGGCCGAGCCTCAACCGCGAACCCCGGGGCCAGTGGATTAAGGGTCGTGGCTTCGTGCCGCCCGAGCCACCCGCCAGCGGCGCTGCCCGCGCCATCGGCAGCGACGGTATCGACAAGCCCACCGCCCGCGCCATCCTCACCGGCCTGTCGCTCTACCCCCAGGCGATCGCCGGTCACGCCGAGCAGCTCGCCGGGCTGCGGTTCACCGATACGGGCACTGCCAAGCTGCGCGACCTGCTGCTCGATGCCGCCTTCTCCGGCCAACTGCTTGATCGTAACGGCATTGCCACCATATTGCGAGGTGCCGGCGCCCCCACTCTTCTCAACGGAGGGCGAAGCGGCGGCAGCATGGGCTTCACCTTCACCCGACCCGACAGCGATCCCGACCGTGCCTTGCGCGATCTGGAGGTCGCGATCGAGACGTTGAGCGCACAGGCGGAGATCGCCGCAGCGCTTGCAGCGGCGACCGAACGGTTGAAGCTTGGCGATGAGAGCGCGTTCGACGAGCAACACAGGTTGCACGCCGCTCGCGAGGAACAGAAGGAACGTCTGGCGCAACTTGCCGCCAGCGACTAGACGGCGCGACAATGGCGAAAACTGAATCACCCGAGACCGAATCCCAGGATAGCGGCGATGCACCGCTGCTCGACCTCAACGACGCTTCCGTCAAAAAGTTGATCGCTCGCGCGAAAAAGCGCGGGTTCATCACTTACGACGAGCTGAACGAGGCCCTGCCCCAGGACCAGATGTCGTCCGAGCAGATCGAGGACGTAATGTCCGCGATCTCCGAAATGGGCGTCAACATCGTCGAGAACGAGGAAGCCTCGGACGAGGAGGACGACAAGAAGCCGGACGAGCCGGAAGAGGACGAGGTCGATCCGCTGGACGACGGGGGCCCGCGCCCGGCCGCCGCGACCAAGAAGGAACCGACCGATCGCACCGACGATCCGGTCCGCATGTACCTGCGCGAAATGGGCGCGGTGGAATTGCTCTCCCGCGAGGGCGAGATCGCGATCGCCAAGCGGATCGAGGCCGGTCGCGACACCATGATCTGGGGTCTATGCGAAAGCCCGATCACCTTCAACGCGATCATCGGCTGGTCGAACGCGCTCGACGAGGGCCGCATGCAGCTGCGCGAGATCCTCGATCTCGAAGCCATGCTGTCCAAGGGCCCCACGGCCGAGCAGATCAACGCCTCCGAGGAGGAAGGCGAAGACGGCGAGATCTCCGAAAAAGTCGCCGGTCCCGCCTTCAAGGAAGAGGAGGAGCCGGTCGAGGCGCCCACCGCCGACGAGGACGAGGACGACCTGGTCGACCGCCGCACGCCCAAGCCGGCCGAGGAAGAGGAAGAGGATAATACCCTTTCGCTCGCCCAGATGGAGGAGCAGCTCAAGCCGCAGGCGCTGGAGAAGTTCGCCTCCATCACCAGCCATTACAAGAAGTTCGCCAAGCTGCAGGAAGCGCGCCTCGTCGCGATGGCCTCGGGCGGAGCCTTCCCACCGGCCGAGGAGAAGAAGTACCAGAAGCTGTCCGAACAGCTCACCGCCGAGGTGGAGAGCGTGCAGTTCCACGCCTCCAAGATCGAATATTTGGTCGAGCAGCTCTACGCCTACAACCGCCGTCTGACTGCGCTGGGCGGGCAGATGCTGCGCCTGGCCGAGCGCCACCGCGTCCCGCGCAAGGCGTTCCTCGACAGCTACATGGGCTCCGAGCTCGACGACAGCTGGGTCGATCGGGTCGCCAAGATCGACAAGAAGTTCGCCGCCTTCGCCGCCGCCGAGCGCGACACGGTGGACCGCATTCGGATCGAGATTGGCGAGATCAGCCAGGCCACCGGCATGAACCTGGCCGAGTTCCGCAAGATCGTGAACCAGGTCCAAAAGGCCGAGCGCGAGGCGCGCATCGCCAAGAAGGAAATGGTCGAGGCCAACCTCCGCCTCGTGATCTCCATCGCCAAGAAATACACCAACCGCGGCTTGCAGTTCCTGGACCTCATTCAGGAAGGCAACATCGGCCTAATGAAGGCGGTCGACAAGTTCGAGTACCGCCGCGGCTACAAGTTCTCGACCTACGCCACCTGGTGGATCCGCCAGGCGATCACCCGCTCGATCGCCGACCAGGCGCGCACCATCCGCATCCCGGTCCACATGATCGAGACCATCAACAAGCTGGTCCGCACCAGCCGCCAGTTCCTGCACGAGCACGGCAAGGAGGCCACTCCCGAGGAACTGGCCGAGCGCCTCTCCATGCCGCTGGAGAAGGTGCGCAAGGTGATGAAGATCGCCAAGGAGCCGATCTCCCTTGA
>CADCWB010000074.1 GCA_902806295.1 uncultured Sphingomonas sp.
CCCGGAAATCATGCAGGAAGTCGGCGTGCTTCTCGACCACGCGCACTGCCACCCCGGCGCGCGCGAACAGCAGTCCGGCCATGATCCCGGCCGGACCGCCGCCAGCGATCAACACGCCCCTGCTCATCGTCCGACCGCTCGCGTGGGGTGGGCCGAGGCGCAGTAAGCCCTCGCCGAACTAACCTTTCTTGAGCTCGCTGGGCTTGTGGGCCGCTTCCTTGCCGCTCTTGTCGCTTTTGACGAGGTACTCGGGATTGTCCTTCGATGCGGCAACTTTGTGACCCTTGATCTGCATCGGGCTGGTCAGCTTCTTCTCGACCTTGCCGACCGAGTGTCCGCCACTGGAGTCCCACTCAACCTTGTCGCCCTTCTTGAACGTCTTTTCGGCCATAAGTTTTCTCCTGCAACGTTTATGCTAACGGCTCACGCACCGCTTGGCTCCAAGCGTAACGGCTGCTTAATGAGCGCATGGCAGGAGAACTTGGCGGATCGGGCCTTCATGACGCGCTGGTAATTCTCGGCGCTGCGGGGGTGGTGATCCCAGCGTTCGCCCGGCTGCGTGTCTCGCCGGTAATCGGCTTCATTCTGGTCGGAGCGCTGGTGGGTCCCTCGGGGCTTGGCGCGCTGGTGGTCGGGCATCCGTGGCTGGAGCCGCTGACCATCACCGATGCGGCCCGGATCGACCCCTTCGCCGAGTTCGGGATCCTGTTGCTGCTGTTCGCCATCGGGCTTGAGCTGAGCTTTCGTCGTTTGTGGGCGATGAAGCGCAGCGTGCTTGGGCTGGGCGGTGGGCAGATGCTGGCGACGGCCACGTTGGTGTTCGCTGCGGTTCTGATGCTTGGCGCCTCGCCGCTGAGCGCGGCCGTGTTGGGGCTGGCACTGGCGATGTCGTCCACCGCCCTGGTGATGCCGATCGCCGGCACCACCAGCCCGACCGGCAAGGCCGCCCTGGCGATGCTGCTGTTCCAGGATCTGATGCTGGTGCCGATCCTGTTCTGGCTGGATGCCAAGGGCTCCGACGCCCTACTGTCGGTCGCGTTGGGCGGGGTGGCCGTGGTTGCCGGCTTGCTGGTGGCAGGACGCTTGCTGCTGCCCGTCCTGTTCGCCCAGGCGGCGCGGACCAAGAACCCCGAACTGTTCCTCGCCACGGCTCTGCTGGTCGTGATGCTGTCGAGTTTGGCGACTGGCGCGGTGGGGCTCGGGGCCGTGATGGGCGCGCTGATTGCCGGGCTGCTGATCGCGGAGACCGACTACCGGGCGGAAGTGGAGGTCATCACCGCACCCTTGCGCGGGCTGGCGCTCGGCATCTTCCTCATTACGGTGGGCATGCGCCTGGATCTTGGCGCTCTGCTAGCCGAGTGGCCCGCGTTGCTGGGGGCGACTGCCCTGGTGCTGGCGGCCAAGAGCCTGATCATCTACGCTTTGCTGCGCTGGAGGGGAACGCGCAGCGGAACCGCGGTGGAAACCGGGCTGCTGATGGCCAGCCCGTCCGAGTTGACCTTGATCGTGCTCGGCAGCGCCCTGGCCGCGGGAGCCATCAGTGGTGACCAGGCCGGCTTCTGGACCATCGTGACGGCGCTCGGCCTGACCCTTACGCCGGTGCTGGCGGTGCTCGGCCGCCGCCTGTCGCGGCGGGTCGACCCGGACGCGCTCAGCAGCCGCGGCGGCGACACGGCCGGCCTGACCATCGTCTTCGGCTTCGGCCGGATCGGGCGACTGGTGGCCGAGATGCTGGAAACGCATGATCGTCCGTACCTCGCGGTTGACGGCGACATAGACTGCGTCGCCGAAGCGCGCGAGGGCGGGCGGCGAGTGATCTTCGGCGACGTGGCTCGGGGCGATGCGGTGGAACGGTTCGGCCTTCGCGACGCGGCGGCGGTGGTGCTGACGATGGACGATCCGGTGCTCACCGTCCGGCTGACGAAGGCGATCCACGAGGAGTGCCCGGGCCTGACCATCGTGGCCCGGGCGCGCGACACGACCCATGCCGCCCAACTCTACAATGCCGGGGCCACCGACGCCGTGCCAGAGACGATGGAAGGCAGCCTGCAGATGAGCGAAGCGCTGCTGGTCGACATCGGCGTGGCGATGGGCCCGGTGATCGCCTCCATCCACGAGAAACGGAGCGAGCTGCGCGCCCGTATCTGGCAGGAAGGCGAGCTGGCGGAGGAGCCGGCGCTGGGGCGGCGGCGATGATCAGGCTGGATCGAAGCGTAAGGTTCCGGCGGGCCGCACTGCGCCCCCGTTGTCAGACGGGTGCCGCTCGCCATCCAGGACAGGCAGTTCGCGGAAGTCGAACGGCGACACTCCTTCAAGGCAGGCGGCGTTGACCCCAAGCTGATCGCGGTTGGAGCGGCGCTTGTGGTGCGTGTAGATGCCGCATTGGCTGCAGAAATAATGCGCGGCGATACTGGTGTTGAAACGATAGGTCGCAAGCAGATCCGCGCCGGCGATTAATCGGAAGTCATCCGGGGTCGAGGTAAGTGCGACGGCTCCCCGCATCCGGCACAGCGAGCAAGTACAGCGCCGCGCAGACGCGAAGCCGAAAGGCAACCTCGCCGAGAAGCGCACTTTTCCGCAGTGGCATGCGCCCGCCAAAGTGACAGGCGTTGACGAAGCTGGGTCCGGGATCATGCGGTTACCTTTGCCAGTACATCCCGGATTGCGCTAAGCGCCTCCGCAGCCTTGCCGCCATCGGGTCCACCACCCTGCGCCATGTCGGGCCGGCCGCCCCCGCCCTGCCCGCCAAGCGCCGCCACCCCCGCCTTGACCAGATCGACGGCGCTAACTTGCCTGGTAAGGTCGTCGGTCACGCCCGCGGCCACGCTGGCGCGGCCGTTATTGACGGCGATCAGCGCCGCGATGCCCGAGCCGAGCTGCTTCTTGAGCGTGTCGATCTCGGGTCGGAGCGCCTTGGGGTCGAGCCCGTCCACCACACGCCCGATGAACGGGATGCCGGCAACCTCTTCGGGACCTGCAGCCTGAGCCGCACCGCCGCCCATGGCGAGCTGCTTCTTCGCCGCCGCGAGTTCGCGCTCCAGCTTGCGGGTGGTTTCGACCAGCGCCGCGACCCGCGCGGGGGCTTCCTCCGGCGCGGCCTTCAGGCTGGCGGCGATTTCGCGTAGCCGCTGGTCGCGCTGCAGCAACCACTGGCGTGCGCCTTCGCCGGTCAGCGCCTCGATGCGACGGATGCCCGAGCTGACCGCGCTTTCCGATACGATCTTGAACAGTGCGATATCGCCCAGCGCGGTGACGTGGGTGCCGCCGCACAGCTCGGTCGAGTAGGTCGCTTCGTCCTTGAGGCCCATCGACAGCACCCGAACTTCGTCGCCGTACTTCTCGCCGAACAGGGCCATCGCCCCCTCGGCGATCGCTTCGTCCGGGGTCATCAAGCGGGTGGTCACCGGCTGGTTATGCCGGATGTGGGAATTCACCTCGGCCTCGACCGCGGCGATGTTGTCGGGCGTCAGCGCGGACGAATGCGAGAAGTCGAAGCGCAGCCGATCGGGCGCGACCAGGCTGCCTTTCTGGCTGACGTGCGTGCCGAGCCGATGGCGCAGCGCCGCGTGCAGCAGGTGGGTGGCCGAGTGATTGGCCCGCGTGGACCGCCGGCGCTCGGCGTCGACGCTCTGGTGAAGGGTGTCGCCAAGGCTAACCTCCCCTTCTACCACCTGCGTTTGCAGCACGTGCAGGCGGCCGAGCGGCTTAGACGTGTCGGTAACGTCGCCTTCGAAGCTCTTGAGACTGGTAAGTTTTCCGGCGTCGCCAACCTGTCCGCCGCTTTCGGCATAGAACGGCGTCTGATTGAGCAGCAGCTGCACGGCTTCGCCCTCGCGTGCGCTCTCAACCCGCTGACCGTCCTTGACGATCGCCAGCACCACCCCTTCGCCTTCGTGGCCCGAATAGCCGGTGAACTCGGTCGCGCCATGCTCCTCCGCCAGGTCGAACCACAGCTCGTCCGACGCCTTCTCGCCCGAGCCCTTCCACGCCGCCCGCGCAGCCGCCTTCTGCCGCGCCATGGCGTCGTCGAAGCCGGTACGATCAACCTGCAACCCGCGGGCGCGCAGAGCGTCTTCGGTCAGGTCATAGGGGAAGCCGAAGGTGTCATAGAGCTTGAAGGCGGTTTCGCCTGCCAGCGTTCCCCCGGTGCCGAGGCCAGCGGTCGCTTCATCGAGCAGCTTGAGCCCGTTGGCCAGCGTCTGCCGGAAGCGGGTTTCTTCCTGTTGCAACGTCGCCTCGATCAGCGGCTGCGCTCGTACCAGTTCGGGGTAGGCCGCGCCCATCTCCGCAACCAGCGCGGGCACCAGCCGATGCATCAGCGGCTCGCTTGTGCCGAGCAGATGCGCATGGCGCATCGCCCGGCGCATGATGCGGCGGAGGACGTAGCCGCGCCCCTCATTGGCGGGCAGCACGCCATCCGCCACCAGAAAGCCGGAGGTGCGCAGATGGTCGGCGATCACCCGGTGGCTCGCCTGCCGTTCGCCCTCTGCCTTGGTCTTGCTGAACTCCTCGCTCGCCGCGATCAGCGCCTTGAAGGTGTCCGTGTCGTAATTGTCGTGCACGCCCTGCAGGACGGCCGCGATGCGCTCCAGGCCCATGCCGGTGTCGATGCTCTTGCTCGGCAGTTCGGACACGATCTCGCCCGCCGCCTGCTCATATTGCATGAACACGAGGTTCCAGATCTCGACGAAGCGGTCGCCGTCCTCGTCCGGGCTGCCCGGAGGACCGCCCGGGATGTGGTCCCCATGATCGTAGAAGATCTCCGAGCAAGGTCCGCACGGGCCGTCGTCGCCCATTGCCCAGAAATTATCTTTGGTTGGGATGCGGATGATGCGGTGATCCGGCAGGCCGGCGATCCGCTGCCAGATGTCGAACGCCTCGTCGTCGGTGTGGTAGACGGTGACGGTCAGCCGTTCGGGCGAGAGGCCCCATTCCTTGGTGCACAGCGTCCAGGCGTGGGCAATCGCCTGTTCCTTGAAGTAATCGCCGAAGGAGAAATTGCCGAGCATCTCGAAAAAGGTGTGGTGACGCGCGGTGTAGCCGACATTGTCGAGATCGTTGTGCTTGCCCCCAGCCCGAACGCACTTCTGCGACGACGTCGCGGTGC
>CADCWB010000075.1 GCA_902806295.1 uncultured Sphingomonas sp.
GCCGGCTGCTGTCGCCCGCGTCCACGCGGCACTTCCTGGACGTCATGGCCCGGACGGTCACCTTCCCGGACCGCCTGAGGGCGGGCGCGCCCCGGGGCTGGTCGGTGGGACACAAGACGGGCACCAGCCAGACGCTTGGCGGCGTGAACGGGGTGACGAACGACGTGGGCGTCCTCACCGCCCCGGACGGCGGCTTTGTCGCGGTCGCAGCCTTTGTGGCGGAGTCGCGTGCGCCAGCGCCCGAGCGCGCCGCCGTGATCGCGAAGGCTGCCCGGGCCGTCGCCGCCGCTTATCGCTATTGCCCGAACCAAAGGTCCGTTCTCGCCCCAACTCGAATGTTGCGCTGGGCGGTCGCAACTTCCAAAGCTGGCCGAAAGCGGCCCGGCAGCTTTCGCCGTCCACACAGCGAAAGCGGACAGGCGTAAGGTCTCGATCTGACCCGAAGCTGACCTCTATGAGGTCCGCTCTCGGGCGCATCTTCTACGGCGTCCGGATTGGGAAGAACATCACAGGCCCGTTCAAGGGCGAGCCGGGGAGCGAGGGCTAGTGAGGCCGATCCGCTCGGTCGCGACCGTCGGCCAAGGCAGCCTTGTCAGGTGCTCATAGGCCCGAAAAGGCGAACGTGCTCCAGAAAGGCTCGCATGGCCGCACTGTGATGGCGTCGGCTGGGATAGTAGAGGAACCAACTCGGCAATCTCGGGCTCCAATCAACGAGAACCTCAACGAGCGCACCGCTCGCGATGTGAGCCCTCGTATAATCCTCGAAGACGTGAGCGATGCCCTGTCCGGCAAGAGCAGCCTGCAATTCCTGGTGCGCTGAGCTCAGCGTAAGGCGCCCCTCGGGCGTGACCTCGACTACCTCGTTGTTCTTCTCGAAACTCCAGGTCGCGACCGTGCCGCCGGGGAAACGGCGCCGAATGCAGTCATGGTAGGCCAAGCCGTGCGGCGTGGAAGGCTCGCCTCGCTGGCAGAGGTACGCGGGCGAGGCGACGATCGCGTAGCGCAGCGGCGGGCCCAAGGGCGTCGCTATATGTCTTGTGCCACGTGCCTGCCGAAGCGCACGCCGGCATCGAACCCCTGCTCGACGATGTCGACGATCGCCGCGTCGCTGACGATCTCGATCTTCACCTCCGGGTACGCGCGCATGAAGTCGAACGCGAGCGGGCACAGGACGTGATCGACGGCCGGGCCCGGCGCGTTGATGCGCACCGTCCCTGACGGACTCTCCTTGAGCTGATTCAAGTCGTCGAGCGCGAGCCTGATGTCGTTCAGGGCCGGAGCGAGGCGCTTCATCAGCCGCTCCCCGGCGTCGGTCGGGCCGACGCTTCTCGTGGTCCTGTTGAGGAGCCGGATGCCGAGCGCCCGCTCCAACGCGGCGAAGGTCTGGCTCAGGGCGGAGGACGAAACGCCGCGCTCCACCGCAGCGGCCCGGAAGCCGCCACAGCGGACGATGCTGGCGAAGGCGTCGAGACTGTCGAGGCAAGGTGAAGGCGGCATTGGTAAGATCGGCTTATCACAGCACTAAGCTTTATCCCACTTATCCGCTCACCGGTTCGGTGTCATGTCAATGGGATAAGGCTGGTCATCTGCAAGCATTTGGGTCGGTTCTCTGAGATCTGAGCCCGCATTTGCGGCGAAGACGCCGGTTCAGGATTGATCACGCGAAGCTGACGGAGAGATCAAATGGCGTCCCTTACCATTAACCGCCGGCTCATTATGCTGACGCTGGCAGGCGGCGCGACCGGTCTCGCCTCCGGAGCGGGCGTCAGCTCCCGGGCTGCTGCGCAGGCGGCTCTCCCGGCAGCGGGCAATGCCGCACTTTACCGCTTCCGGGTGGGCGAGATCGCCGCGACCGTGTTGAGCGACGGGCTCATTGGCGGCCCTCCTCGCGTCTACGCCGGCGAAGCGCCGGAAGCCGAGCTGCAGGTGGTACTGCGGCGAGCCTTCCTGCCGACCGATCACATGACCTTGAACCTGAACACGCTCCTGATCGAGACGGGCGGCCGGCGCATCCTCCTCGAGTCCGGCGCCGGCCAGACCATGGGCCCGAACGGCGGCCGCCTGTTCGCCAACCTCGCCGCGATCGGGCTGACACCGCGCGACATCGATGTCGTGGTGGTCTCGCACACCCACCCGGACCACGTCGGCAACCTGCGGACCCCGGAAGGCCTTCCCCCGCGCGGTGGTCTTCGCGCCTCAAGCCGATTGGGACTTCTTCGTCCGGACCGATCCCGACCTGTCGTACATGCCGGTGCCCGAGGACTTCAGGCTTCGGTTCGGGGCGGCCATCAAGCGCAGCGTCGAGCCGATCGCCTCGGACGTGCAGCTCTACGAGGCCGGCACCGAGATCGTTCCCGGCCTCACAACGATCGCCGCGCCCGGTCACACGCCCGGCATGGTGACGTTCCTCGTCCATTCCGGGCGCGACCAGCTGCTGCTCACGGCCGACTTGGCCTACCACCCGATCATCAACATCGACCGACCCTGGCGCCCGGGACCGGATCGCGACAAGGACACGGCGCTCGCCTCGCGCCGAAGGGTCTTCGACAGGGCAGCCGCCGACCGGCTCCTCGTTCTCGGGTTCCACCATCCGTTCCCCGGCCTCGGCCGCATCCTCAAGATCGACACAGGCTATGCCTGGGTGCCGGCCCAGTGGCAGTTCTGACGCCACCACGATGCAAGGGGCTGATC
Source organism: uncultured Sphingomonas sp. (assembly GCA_902806295.1). Classification (GTDB taxonomy): domain Bacteria; phylum Pseudomonadota; class Alphaproteobacteria; order Sphingomonadales; family Sphingomonadaceae; genus Sphingomicrobium. Next base: position 2,692 of record CADCWB010000075.1, read on the forward strand.
TGAGAGGCAACTGAGACCTGATCCAAAGCACCGCAGCAAAGGACCGAGCCAGAGGAGCTCGCCATGAAGTCGAACCGAAAGATGAGTGGTGACTGATGACCCACCACAGGGACATCGACTGAAGGAAGACGTCCTGGATCAGCGCACCTGAGATGAGCATCGGGGCCTCGAA
>CADCWB010000076.1 GCA_902806295.1 uncultured Sphingomonas sp.
CCCCATCAAGTCGTGCAGCCGGGAGTAACGATGAGGCTGAACCACGGCAATCACCCGCCCCTCTGCGGACTCGCGCGCGGCCGACAGCACCGCCCGGATCTCGACCGGATGATGGGCATAGTCATCGATGATGACCGCGCCTTCGGCCTCGCCGACCCGCGTGAAGCGCCGCTTCACGCCACCGAACTTCCCGAACCCGCTGGTGATCGCGGCATCGGTCATGCCCAGCTCAAGTCCGACGGCGATCGCGGCCAGCGCGTTCTGGACATTGTGCCGGCCCGGCATCGGCAGGCGAATGCCCTCGATCACGCGGCGCTCACCCGAGCGCTGCAGGACATGCGCATCGAACCGCGAGCCGCCGTCCGCCACCACCACATTCTCCGCGCGCAAGTCTGCCGACGCCGAGAAGCCGTAGGTGGTAATCCGCCGATCGCGGATACGGCTCATGATGTTCTGCACTTCGGGATGGTCGATGCACATGATCGCCAAGCCGTAAAAGGGTACGTTCTCGATGAACTCGACGAAGGCATCCTTCACCGCATCGAAGCTGCCGTAATGCTCGAGGTGCTCGGGGTCGATGTTGGTGACCACCGCGATGGTACCGTCCAGCAGCAGGAAGCTGCCGTCGCTCTCGTCGGCCTCGACTACCATCCAGTCGCTGTTGCCCAGCCGCGCATTGGACCCGTAGCTGTTGATGATCCCGCCGTTGATCACCGTCGGGTCCATCCCGCCGGCGTCCAGCATGGCGGCGATCATGGAGGTGGTCGTGGTCTTGCCATGGGTGCCGGCCACCGCGATGGTGGATTGCATCCGCATCAGCTCGGCCAGCATCTCGGCCCGCTTCACCCGCGGCAGGCGACGCTCGGCTGCGGCGAGATATTCGGGATTGTCAGCCTTGATCGCGGTCGAGCAGACCACCACCGCCGCATCATCCAGGTTCTCGGCGGATTGCCCGATCATCAACGGAATGCCGGCCTTGCGCAGGCCTTCGGTGACATAGCTGTCAGCGATATCCGAGCCCTGCACCTTGTAGCCGAGCTGATGCATGACTTCAGCGATGCCCGACATGCCGATGCCGCCGATGCCGATGAAGTGGATGGTGCCGAGGTCGGTGCCGAACGCCTTCATGCGGCCGCCCCCGCCGGCATGGCGAAGGCTGGTTCGGCCCGAGCCGGCCCGATTAACAATGGAGCACTCTTATCCGCCGCGCGCTCGACCAGGTCGGCCAAGTCCTGAGCGGCGCGAGGACGACCGACCGAGAGCGCGCGAGCTGCGGCGTTGGCCAACGCTTCGGGATCGGCCGCAAGCGCCTCGATCTGACGGGCCAGCGTCTGAGCCGTGAACTGCGGCTGCGGGATCATCCTGGCGCCGCCCGCCCGTTCCATCTCGCTGGCGTTGGCGGTCTGGTGATCGTCGGTCGCAATCGGCAGCGGGATCAGGATCGCCGGACGGCCGGCAGTGGTCAGCTCGGCGATGGTCGAAGCACCGGCGCGGGCGATCACCAGATGCGCGTCGCCCAGCTTGGCCGGCATGTCCTCGATATAGGTCATCAGTTCGGCCGGGATTTCGAGCATGCGGTAAGCTTCGCGCACCTGCTCAATGTCGTCCGCCCGGCATTGCTGAACGATCTGCAGGCGGTGGCGAAGCGACGGCTGAAGTGCGGCGAAGCCGGCCGGCACGACCCGACCCAGCACCGTCGCGCCCTGGCTTCCGCCGGTAATCAGGATCTTCAGCGGGGAGAACTCGTCGAAGCTCGGGAACGGCTGCTCGCCCAGGCGCACGACGGACTCCCGCACCGGATTGCCGACTAGCACGGCCTTGTGCTGATGGCGCGGCTTGAGCCGTTGGACCCGCTCGTAGGCGGTGGCGATTGCGGCTGCAGCGCCGGCCAGCAGCCGGTTGACCCGGCCCAGCACCGCGTTCTGCTCGTGAAGCACGGTTGGAACGCCAAGCGAGTTCGCCGCCAACAAGGCCGGGAGCGCCGGGTAACCGCCAAAGCCGATCACTGCGTCGGGCTCGGCGGCGCGATACATCGATCTGGCGAGCGCCCGCCCCGCTAGCACGGAGCGCACGCCCTTGAGCAGTCCAAGCGGATTCTTGACCAGCCGCCCGGCCGGCAGCACTTCCACCGGCACCCCGTCGAACAGCCCGGGGATGCGCTTGCCGCGCTCGTCGGTGATCAGCATCACGCCATGGCCGCGCCGCTTCAACTCGGCGGCAAGCGCATGGGCTGGGATCATATGGCCGCCGGTACCCCCGGCGGCGAGCACGAAATTCATCGAGTCGAGGACTCCCCGCTCCATTTCACGACATAGGGCGAGCGCTTCAGATACGGGTTCCGCCGGGTAAAGGCGAGCAGCAGTCCCATGCCGACCGACAGCGCCAGCATGGAGCTTCCGCCATAGCTGATGAACGGCAAGGTCATGCCCTTCGACGGCGCGATCTGCACGTTCACCGCCATGTTGATGAGTGCCTGAAGGCCGAACTGAATTGCCAGACCCGCGGCGGCGAGAATGGCAAAACTGCTTTCCTCGTCGAGCAGCTTGATCAGCACCCGAACGATGATCGCCAGGTAGATGGCGGCAATGGCGATGCAGGCGATCAAGCCGAACTCCTCGCCGATGACCGAGAAGATGTAATCGGTATGCGGCTCCGGCAGCCCGAACTTGCGGGTACCGCCGCCCGGCCCCATGCCGAACAGCCCGCCCGCCGTCAGCGTCCGCATGGCATTCTCGACCTGGAAGTTGTCGCCCTCGCCGAACAGGAAGCCGTCGATGCGCACGGTCGCGACGGGGTAGAAGAAGTAGGCCAGCACGATCGCGACCACCGCCGCGACCCCGAGTATACCGAGGATGC
>CADCWB010000077.1 GCA_902806295.1 uncultured Sphingomonas sp.
GGCATGAACGGAAGGGGTCGCCTCGTGCAGGGCGGCCCCTTTTACTTACTTGCGAACCCGTTCAGCCAATAGCGCGTTCGGCATGGATGGCACGGTTTCATCTCAATCTCATCAACCAGGTGGGTTTCGTTCCCGATCATGACGGCGTCGAATTGCCCGACCTGACTTCGGCGCGCGCGGAAGCGATCCGCAACATTCGGTCGATCCTGGCGGAGGAGGTGCTGAAGGGCCGCCTTGACCTGTCGGGCCAGATCGAGATCGCTCGATCCGACGGACAGATCGACGAGATCGTTCATTTCGCCGAGGCGCTGACCCTCGAACAGGCGAAGGACGGGGGATGATCGAGCTCCACCTTCAGCGTCTGCGCGCCCGTCACGCGATCGGCCCCGACGAGGAAGCTGCGATCCTGAGCCTCGTCAGCGAGGTGCGCGAATATCCGGCCGATTACCTAGCGATCCCTGAAGACAAGCTGCTGACCGAAAGCACCTTGCTCCTGAAAGGATTGATGTGCCGGGCCAAGGATCTGGCGGACGGTTCGCGCCAGGTCACCGAACTCCATGTGCCCGGTGACTTTGCCGACCTGCACAGCTTCACGCTCAAGCGCTTGGACCATGACGTGCGCACGCTCACCCGCTGCCAGGTTGCGGTCATCCCGCATGAGCGGCTGGAGCGATTGACCGAGGAACAGCCGCGCCTCACCCGCATCTACTGGTTCGGGACCAACCTCGATGCCGCCATCCATCGCGAGTGGGAGGTGTCCTTGGGCCGCCGCAGTTCTCCGCAACGCATGGCCCATCTATTCTGTGAGATGGAAGTGCGACTGGGGCTCGTCGGGTTGGCGGAGGACGGGCGCTTCGACCTTCAATTGACGCAGGAAGAATTGGCCGAATGCCTCGGCATCACGGCGGTGCACGTCAACCGGACGCTGCAGCAATTGCGGGAGCAACAACTGCTCGAGTTTCGCAGCGGACGCGCGTCCATCTTGGATCGCGACGAACTGCGAGACGTCGCGGGGTTCACGGGCGACTACCTCTATCTGGAGCGACGTGAAATCTAGGCGTTAACGCCCGTTTGGCCGGCCAGTCTTAACCCATGGTTCGCGAAACCCGGCTAGCTAGTCGTGCCGAATCGGGGTTTTCGGTTCACTGAGGGGGAGTTTTCATGGGTAAGCGTTTTCTCGCCTGCGCGCTGTTGTGCGCGCCGGCCATTGCCAATGCGCAAGTCGTGGCACCGGTAACAGCTTTACCAACAACACAGGTAACGATCCCTGCTCCTGCTTCGGTAGCTCCGACTGCCGTTGTTCTCACTCCCGCCGCGACCGGTCGAGTATTATGGCGCAACATCGCCAGCGGCATGAGTGTACAAGAACTTCGTTCTCTTTACCCTGCTGGCGCGTCGGTCACCTTCAAAGATGATCGAACGGTTCTAAGCGACATACCGATCATCGACGGCTGTTCCGCGAAGGTAAACGTGATGCACGAAGCCAGTGCTGTGAAAGAGATCGTGATGCGCGGAGAAGGCGCGATTGCAGGTCGGTGCTCGCAGAGAATTGTCGCTGCGCTTTCGGGTAAGTATGGCGAACCGCTTGAGAAGGACAAAGTTGGCGGGTCTCTCTTCGCGCGTGAAGGCAAGAACTACGTCTGGGTACGCGACGGTGTCACCATGCAATTCAAACGCTATACCAATGGCCCTCTTGGTGGGGGAGGGCTATTCGCCGCTAGCTGGGAGATGCGGTACACTGCGACGGCCGCCAATATCGATCTCTGAGATTGGTATCGATTCAGTCGGAGGGGTGCACCCAATCATTTGACTCTGTGGGTCGGCCATATCGGTCGGCCCCTCTCCTTTGGGCCAGTTCGCTTGGCGCTTGGCCGCGTTCCTGATAGCCCAGCCGCATGCCTACCGCCGCCGCCACCTCCGCTCGTGAGATACTGACGGGGCTGCACGACGTCATGGCCAGCCGCGGGTCGGCTCAGGTCAAGCTCGACCATGTGGTGGACCTGATCGCCGCGGCGATGAAGAGCGAGGTCTGCTCCATCTACCTGCTGCGCGACAGCAGCTTGGAATTGTTCGCCACGCACGGTCTGCGCAAGGAAGCGGTGCACGTCACCCGCCTGGCGCTCGGCCAGGGTCTGGTCGGGACCATCGCGGCCGAGGGTCGCATCCTGAACCTTGACGAAGCCTCGTCCCACCCCGCGTTCGCGTATCGGCCCGAAACCGGCGAAGAAAGCTTCCACAGCTTCGCCGGCGTCCCCATCATCCGGCGCGAGAACGCGATCGGCGTGCTGGCCGTCCAGCATGCCGATGCGCGCTGCTACGACGAAGTCGAGATCGAGGCGCTGCAGACGGTAGCGATGGTGTTGGCCGAGCTTATTGCCGGCGCTCGCCTGGCCGATGGTTCCACCCGCCGCGGCAAGCAGCGGGACGGCATGGTGCGGCTGGCCGGTCTCAAGCTGGTCGCCGGCATGGCCAGGGGAACGGCTGTGTTCCATCAGCCCCGCGTCCTCGTCGAGCATACGGTGGCCGAGGATACGGAGCTTGAGCGAGCCCGGGTCTATGCCGCGTTCCGCAAGATGCGGGAGCAGATCGAGACCATGACCCGCGAAGCCGAGTTCGGCACCGCCGGGGAACATCAGGAGATCCTCGAGACCTACAAGATGTTCGCCTACGACGAAGGCTGGTCGCGGCGGATCAATGAGGCAATCGACAGCGGCCTGACTGCCGAAGCGGCGATCGAGCGGGTCCAGCAGCGCACCCGCGCGCGGATGCAGGAGATCAACGATCCGCTGCTGAAAGAGCGGATGCACGATCTGGAGGACTTGTCCAACCGGCTGATGCGGATCGTATCCGGTCGGATGGGCACGGCCGCGCAGACCGGCCTCAATCGCGACGCAGTGCTGATCGCTCGCAACCTGGGCCCGGCGGAGCTGCTGGAGTATGACCGGCGGCGGCTGAAGGCGGTGGTGCTGGAGGAAGGGTCGTTGACCGCCCACGTGACCATCGTCGCACGGGCGATGGGCGTGCCGGTGATCGGGCGCGTCGGGGACATTCGGCATATCGCCAACGAGGGTGACACGGTCTTGGTCGATGGCGACCAGGGCAGCTTGGTGGTCCGCCCAACGGGCCAGACCGTAGCCGGGTTCGACAATCGCATGGCGATGAGCCTGCGGCGCCGAGCGGAACATGCGGCCATCCGGACCGAGCCGCCGATTACGCGCGACGGGCGGCGCTGCACCTTGATGGTCAATGCAGGGCTGGCCGAGGACGCGTCCTTGCTGCAGCAGACCGGGGCCGACGGCATAGGGCTGTTCCGAACCGAGTTCCAGTTCCTGGTGTCCGCCACCCTGCCCGGCCGCGACAGTCAGCTGCGGCTCTATAAATCGGTGCTGGACGCGGCCGGTGACAAGCCGGTGGTGTTCCGCACGGTGGACATCGGCGGCGACAAGGCCCTGCCGTACCTGGCCGATGAGAAGGATGAATCGGAGAACCCGGCGATGGGCTGGCGCGCGCTGCGCCTGTCGCTGTCCCGCACCACCCTGATGAAGGCGCAGGCCCGAGCGTTGATCGAGGCGGCTGATCGCACCGTGCTGCGCGTCATGTTCCCGATGGTGTCGGAGCCGTGGGAATATGAGGCCGCGCGCGCCTTGTTCGAGGAGCAGCTGGCATGGGCGCGCGAGGGCAAGCGGCCCGCACCCGCCCGGGTCGAGTTCGGCGCCATGCTGGAGGTGCCGAGCCTGGCCGAGATGCTGGACTTGTTGCTGCCGCGGATCGACTTCCTGTCGATCGGCACCAACGACCTGACGCAATTCCTGTTCGCTGCCGACCGGGCCGATCCGCGCCTGGCCGAGCGCTACGACTGGCTGAGCCCCGCCATCCTGCGGTTCCTGCGCCGCGTCACCCGCGAGGCAACCGCAGCGGGGGTGCCGGTCCGAGTCTGCGGTGAGATGGGTGGCCGACCGCTGGAGGCCATGGCGCTGATCGGTATTGGGATCGAGAACTTCTCGATTACCCCGGCCGCCGTCGGAACGGTCAAGACCATGATCCGCTCGCTAGACGCCGCGGCCATCCGGGCCAAGATGGAAGTGCTGCTCGCCCGTCCGCCCCGCGACATGCGCAAGACGCTGGTCGACTGGGCGCGCAAGCATGGCGTCGCGCTGAGTTAACGGCGGGTCAGGCAGCGGCACAGCCCGGTTGACAGCGCTGCCCTGACCTCCAACAAGGCGGCGGCGCTAGGCGGGGAGCAGCATGGCCGAAGACACGGGTTACGAGGCAGCAACGGCGGAGACGGTCGGCGAGCGGCTTCGCGCCGCACGCGCGGCGCAAGGCATCAGCCTGGAGGAAATCGCCGCCCGCACCCGCATTCCGACGCGGCATCTGGAAAGCCTCGAGACCAGTGAATGGTCCAAGTTACCCGCGGCCACCTACTCGATCGGGTTCGCCAAATCCTACGCCAGTGCGGTCGGGCTCGATCGAACCGAAGTCGGCGAGGCGTTGCGGGCCGAAATGGCCGGGCAACCGGCTCGCACCAGCATGTCGGCCGAGGTCTTCGAACCCGTCGACCCAGCGCGGGTCATGCCCAAATGGTTGGTGATCCTGGCCGTGCTGGCGGTGCTCGCCGTAATTGCGGCCCTGCTGTTCATGCGCCAGCGCGAACTGGACGGCGATGACTCCGCGGCTCCGGTCGCGGCCGAAGCGCCTGCCTCCACCGCGCAGCCAGTGGCGAGTGCCGCGCCGGCAGCGTCGGCGAGCGGCCCGGTGGTGATCACCGCCAATGAGCCGACCTGGATCCAAGTGTCGGAGCGGGGCGGCGGAGCCGCCCTGTTCCAAGGTGAACTGGCGGCCGGCCAGAGCTACCAGGTGCCCGCGACGGCGATCGCGCCGGTGCTAAGGACGGGCCGGCCGGAGAGCATTCGCATCGCCGTCGGGACGGCCGACGCTCCAGCCGTTGGACCGGGTGCAACCACGGTCCGCGACGTCAGCCTGCTGGCCGCCGATCTGATGCGTGGCGGTCCGGCCACGGCTCCGGCGGCAACGCCGGTGCAACGTCCCTGATTCATGGCCGCGCAAGCTTGGCTGTGCGCAGCTTCATTCCTTCACTTACGCCATTCAAGAGACTGCCATGCGCACCCTGCTGACCTCCGCCGCCCTCGCGCTACTGCTCGCCAGCCCCGCCGTCGCGCAGCGGCAGCCGACCCCAGATCAGCGGGTCGAGCGGCTGGAGCGCCAGGTGCGGCAGCTTCAGGGCCGGTTGTTTCCACAGGGTCAGCCGGCCAGCACCGCCGGGCTGGCCGACGACCCCGCCGCCAGCCAGGTGGTGGTGACCGCCCTCTCCAATCGGCTCGACAATCTCGAGCGTCAGGTGACGGAGCTTGTGCGGCTGGGACAGGAGAGCGGCACCCGAGTGGCGACGATGGAAGCGGAACTCGCGCGGTTGCGGGCCGATACGGACGGGCGGCTACGGGCGGTGGAGCGAGCAGCGCCGGCGGCAGGTGGAGCGGCTCCGACCACCGGCTATGTCGCGCCGAACCGGCCCGCCCCGATCGTCGCGGTACCGGTCCTGCCGACCACGACCGGCAACGTCGAGGCGGACGGCGAAGCGGCTTACGACGTCGGCTATCAGCTCTGGACGCAGAAAAAGCATGATCAGGCGATCACCGCCCTGCGAGCCATGGTCTCCGCCTTCCCCGGCCATCGGCGAGTAAGCTGGGCCAACAATCTCACCGGGCGAGCGCTGCTCGACAAAGGCGAGCCACGGGCGGCAGCCGAAGCGCTGCTGGCCAATTACCGGGGCAACCCTCGCGGCGAGCGCGCGCCCGACAGCCTGTTCTATCTTGGGCAGGCGCTGACCACGCTCAAGCAGCCCGCGCAGGCCTGCAAGGCTTACGCCGAACTGGAAGAGGTCTATGGCGCGTCGGTCCGTGCCGAGCTGAAGGCGCTGCTGCCCGCCGCCAAGTCCAAGGCCAGCTGCCGGTAGGCATTCGGCAGCGCCCGTCCTAGGCTGCGCGCCGTGACGGGGACCTTGGCCTTCAATTCTGCGCTCGTGGACCGCTTCGCCGCCGATCTCGACAGGCTTGCTTCAGCCGGCGAGCGGCTGGGCGTGGCAGTCTCCGGCGGCCCAGACAGCATGGCCTTGCTGCTCCTGGCTGCTGCCGCTCGTCCGGGCGAGGTCGAAGCTGCCACTGTGGACCACGGACTGCGGCCGGAGAGCGCCGCGGAGGCCGTAATGGTGCGCGAACTCTGCGAGCAAGTCGGGCTGAGGCACGAAACGCTGCGGGTCGAGGTGGCTCAGGCCGGCAATCTCCAGGCGGCCGCGCGGGCCGCTCGTTACGAAGCGCTCGGTGGCTGGCTCTGGGATCGTCAGCTCACTGCAATCGCCACCGCTCACCATCTCGACGATCAGGTCGAGACACTCGTGATGCGGCTCAACCGCGGCTCGGGCGTGTCCGGCCTTGCGGGCGTGCGCGCAAGCGGCCTGATCCCGACCGAAGACGGCGGGCGCCTCATCCGGCCGCTGCTGAGTTGGCGCCGCACGGAGTTGCAGGCCGTCTGCGATGCGGCGGGCGTTCAGCCTGTCGAGGACCCCAGCAATCTGGACCCGCGCTTTGATCGGGTCCGGCTCCGCCAGGCGCTGAGGGGTAGCGATTTCCTCAACCCCGAGGCGGTCGCCCGCAGCGCAGCTCACCTGGCCGAGGCGGAGGAAGCGCTGAATTGGGCCACCCACCGGGAGTGGCTCAACAGAGTTCGCCACACGGTCGACCGGGTGAGCTACCGGCCGGCGAACGATACGCCCCGCGAGATTCGCCGCCGCGTGCTGCTGGGCGCGCTGCTGTTCCTTAATGACAGCATCGCTGACGATCCGCCCCGCGGTCGGGACATCACTCACCTGCTGTTGGTGTTGGAAGACGGCGGCACGGCCACCCTGCGGGGGATGATCTGCCATGGCGGGAGCAAATGGCGGTTTGAACGCGCCCCGCCGCGGCGCTGATCAAGCCGGAGGGCTGCTCATTGTCGTAGCTTGCTATCGTGCGCCGGCGAGCGCCGGACCGTCAACCGCGAGCTCAGGGCAAGGCGTTCGCCCGCGTGAGCGAAGCCGGAGCCGACAGGGCTCCGGTCCAGCTGCGCCAATGGGCCGAGAAGCCGTCGTACACCGCGCGCGCGGCCTCCGCGATGGAGCGCGAGCGATCCGCGCCACCGCGGGCAAAGAACGCCACGGCGATGCGGCGGCCGTCCGGCATGGTGATGAAGCCGACATCGGTGGTCAGCCGGTTCAACGTGCCCGTCTTGTTCTGCACGGGCGTTCCCGCCGGCAGCAGTGAGCGGATGCGGTTCTTCCCGGTCATGCAGCGGGCCATGGTGGCCAGCAGATAGCTGCGGCTGGCAGGCTTCAGCACGTTGCCGCGATCGATCGTCCGCAACATGGACACCATCGCCTCCGGAGTGCTGGAATCGCGCGGGTCCCAGAGGTCGCGCTTATCGCGCAGCAGCTGAGCGATGGTGCGGTCGATACGCAGGCCGTGCATGCCGTTGAAGTTGAGCCAAGTCTGGACGGTCGCCGGACCGCCCAGGTTATGAATTAGAATGTCGGTCGCGAGATTGTCGCTGCGGATCAGCATCGCCTCCATCAGCTGAGCCGCCGAGCGACTGCCGATCTGATCCTTCAGCGAACGGCGGCCGTGATCGACTTGCGCCAGATAAGCAGCGGCGACCGCCACCTTGACGGTGCTCGCCATCGGGTAGGGGTGATCGCCATTGATGCTGACAGTCTGGCCGGTTGCCATGTCCAGCGCGGCGACCCCGTAATCGCCGGACTTGGAGGCCAGCAGCCAGGACAAGCGCTGCTCCAGCGGCTTGAGCTCCGGCGAGGAGGCGGCCAGCGCCGGCTGAGCGAGGCAGGCCAGGAGCCAGCAGAAAACGGCAGTCATACGCATGGCAGCTCCGGAAAAAGAACTAGGGTCACCTTGTCGCATCATCGTTAACGAAAGCTTTTCGATCTAGACCGCCTCACCGCAGAACGGACTCGGTCCGTCGATTACGCCGCTTCGGACCTTTGGGCAGGCGCACCTTAATGGGAGTTGCACCACGTCGGGGCACTGGGCTCAAGCGAGGCGCTGATGATAGCGGTGGTAGACACGGCAGTGACTGGAGGTGTGCGCGACATCCGCACAAACCTGTTCCTAGCGGCCACCCTTTTTGCCGGTGAGACCGGTGCCGTGCCGGTGAAGGTCCGCAACCTGTCGCCGGGCGGAGCGCTGATCGAGGCGGCGACCCTGCCCTCCTCCGGCTCCGCCATCCGTCTGGCGCGAGGCGCTTTGGGGGTGACGGGAGCAGTGGCCTGGGCGGCGGGCAATCGTTGCGGGCTGTCCTTCGATGGAGCGATCTCGGTCAAGGATTGGATGAGCCCGCCGGTGAACGGTGCCCAGCAGCGGATCGACCGGGCAGTCTCGCAGCTGCGCTCCAGCGGGACGACGCAGCTCGTATCGCGGCGGGCCGGTGGTTGCGTAACGGTGACCGACGAGTTCCAGATCATGGCGCAGCTGATGGAGCAATTGGGCGAAGCGCTTTCGGCTGACGGTGAGCTGCTGGTGCTGCACCATGTCCAATTGCAGAAGATCGACATCGTGACGCAGATGCTGGAGGCAACGGGCGGCGCTTTGGCCGAGCGGCCCGGCAGCGCTCGGCGACTGGCCGATCTCCGCGCCAGTGCGGAACAGGCGTTGCGATCTGGGACAGCCTAGGCGGGCGGCTCAGCGGGCGTTTGGTTGTTATTCACACGGCTTCGCCTACATTCCACGGAGTATCTCTTTCGATCGGACGAGCGCCAGATGGACGACAAGGAAAAGAAGCCCGGCAACCCCTGGACCAAGAGCCTGCTGATCTGGGCCGCGGTCCTGTTCGGGCTGGTGTTGTTCGCTCAGATGATCGACGGCGGCAGCAAGGCCGCGACCGGGGAGGCGGTCGCCTACTCCGATTTCGTCCGTCAGGTGGACGAAGGAAACGTGCGCTCCGTTACCACCTCTGCCGGCGCGACCGGCACCCAGGTGATCACCGGCAAGCTCGCCAACGGGCAGAGCTTCCGCACCACCGCACCCACCGACGCGCAGGTCACCGATCGCCTGATCGGCAAGGGCGTGCAGGTTCAGGCAAAGGAGGCGGAGCAGTCCAGCTTCTGGCTGATCCTGCTGTATCAGTCGCTGCCCTTCCTGCTGATCTTGGGCGTGTCGTTCTTCATCATGCGTCAGATGCAGAAGAACGCCGGCGGCGGGGCCATGGGCTTCGGCAAGAGCCGCGCCAAGATGCTGACCGAGAAGCACGGACGCGTGACCTTTGCCGACGTGGCCGGCATCGACGAGGCCCGCGAGGAGCTGTCCGAGATCGTCGACTTCCTCAAGGATCCCGGCAAGTTCGCCCGGCTCGGCGGCAAGATCCCCAAGGGCGCGCTGCTGGTCGGCTCCCCCGGCACCGGCAAGACGCTGCTCGCCCGCGCCATCGCGGGTGAGGCGGGCGTGCCCTTCTTCACCATCTCGGGTTCGGACTTCGTCGAGATGTTCGTCGGGGTCGGCGCCAGCCGCGTCCGCGACATGTTCGAGCAGGCCAAGAAGTCGGCTCCGTGCATCGTCTTCATCGACGAGATCGATGCCGTCGGCCGCCATCGCGGCGCCGGTCTCGGCAACGGCAACGACGAGCGCGAGCAGACGCTGAACCAGCTGCTGGTGGAGATGGACGGCTTCGAGGCGAACGACGGGATCATCATCGTGGCCGCGACCAACCGGCCGGACGTGCTCGATCCCGCGCTGCTGCGGCCGGGCCGCTTCGACCGCCAGGTGGTGGTGCCGCGCCCGGACATCGAGGGGCGCGAGCAGATCCTGGGCGTGCACATGAAGAAGGTGCCCTTGGCACCCGACGTCGACCCCCGGACCATCGCCCGTGGCACACCCGGTTTCTCCGGCGCCGACCTCGCTAACCTGGTCAACGAGGCCGCGCTCCTGGCCGCCCGCAAGGGCAAGAGGCTGGTGGCGATGAGCGAGTTCGAGGAAGCCAAGGACAAGGTCATGATGGGCACGGAGCGGCGCTCCATGGTCATGACCGAGGACGAGAAGAAGATGACCGCCTATCACGAGGCCGGCCACGCGGTGGTCGCGCTGCACGAGGACGCGTCCGATCCAATCCACAAGGCAACCATCATTCCGCGCGGCCGTGCGCTGGGCATGGTGATGCGCCTGCCGGAGCGCGACAATTACAGCTACCACCGCGATAAGATGTACGCCAACCTGGCCGTCGCGATGGGCGGCCGCGTCGCCGAGGAAGTGGTGTTCGGCTATGACAAGGTCAGCTCCGGCGCCTCGTCCGACATCCAATATGCAACCGGTCTGGCCCGCGACATGGTGACCCGCTGGGGCATGTCGGACAGCCTTGGGCCGCTGCAATATGCCGACGCGGACGAGGAAGTGTTCCTGGGCTATTCCATGAACCGGCAGAAGCAGATGTCCAACGAGACCGCGCAGCTGATCGACAACGAGATCCGCCGCATCGTCGACACCGGTTACGATCGTGCCAAACACGTCCTGACCGAGCACCGCGAAGAGTTGGAGACGTTGGCCAAGGCGCTGCTGGAGTATGAGACGCTGAGCGGCGACGAGATCAAGTCGATCCTTTGCGGCGGAACCATCGATCGGGGTTCGGCCTCGTCGCGGCCGACCCTCCCCGCCGCGGGCTCCTCGATCCCGAAGAGCCGCCGGCCGAGCGGGGTCGGTGGAGCAGCTCCGGCAGGCGCCTGATCGCTTCATTCACTTCGCGTTCAAACGGATGGGCCCTTCTTCGCCATTGGTGGAGGAGGGCCTTTCCTTGTTGCGTGTCCTGTCACCGCTGCTTCTGATCGCTGCTACCGCGTCGCCCGCCCATGCCACGGCTGCGGGCACCGCCCAGAACTTCCTTGATCGGGCAAATCGGCTGCTTGGCAAGGGTCCGCTGGCGTTGTTCGATCGCGACTATAAGCAGCTGCGCGGCGAAGCTGTGAAGGCCGGCGATCAGATCCGGCTCGAGCGCGAGGCGGCTGAGCGGGCCAGGCGGCCGATCCTCTACTGCTCGCCCAAGCCCCGCGCCGAACTGGGCAACATGGAATTCATTCGCGGGCTCGAAGCGATTTCGCCAGCCGAGCGTGCCCGCATCAGCCTTAAAGACGCCATGTTGCGAGTGTTGCAGCGCAAATATCCCTGCCGTCGCTGAAGCGCGGCTTCACCAAAGGAGTAAGAATGCGTTCGATCCTGCTTGCGGCCAGTGCCGCGCTTGTTCTTCTTCCCAGCGTGGCCGCTGCTCAGTCGATGAACGCCGAAGTCTTCCACAAGCGCGCCACGGCGCTGATGAAGAAGGGTCCGCTGGCGCTGTTCAGTCGGGGCGAGATCAAGGCCCTAATGGCCGAAGGTCAGGCTGCCGGGCTCAAGGCACGCGATCAGCGGCTGGCGGCGGTCAAGGCTGGCGGCCAGGGCCGCTACTGCCCACCGCCCGGCCCGCAGAGCATGAACAGCGACGAGTTCATGAAGCGCCTCGCCGCCATTCCGCCGGCCGAACGCGCGCGCATCAACATGACGGAGGCCACCACTCGCGTCCTTGCGAGCAAGTTCCCCTGCAAGGCGTAAGGCTCTCCTACCCGTTCAGTCCAAGACGCCGAGGGTAAACAGGATCAGCATAAACAGGCTGGTGGTCACGCTGGTGAACAGCACGAGCACCAGCGTGCGCCACAACGCACCGGTCCAGCGTAACCGATAGGCCCCCTTCAACTGCCGGTACCAATGGATCGGCGGAACGAAAAACAGCAGCCCGGCGGCGTTCGACAGTCCGGCCTTGACGAGCAGCATGGCCAGGATGCCCAGCAGCGTCATGAAGCAGAGCGAGTAAGTCACGAACACGGTGTGATCGTAGAGCCGGTAGCGGCGGCTGAACGGAAACAGCAGCCACATGAACGGTACCGATAGCGGAATCAGCATCCAGCTGAACTTATAGGCATTGGTCTTGAGCTTGTAGATCAGCAGGTCCGGGTTCTTGGCGATCTTCTCGATCGGGCCTCGCAGCCACGGTGCAACCGATGCCCTCTGGTCGGGTGTGCGGGTGTCGACGAGTTCGCCGCGGTCGCGAAAGGCTTCGGTAACCTGCAGGTCGTCGTGGGCGCCGCGCAGCTTGCGGTCGATGATGGCTGTCGGCCGTCCGGCGCTGACGGCGGCCGCTCGCTGCGCTTCGAGGCGAGTGATGGTCTGCCGCTGCTCCCGCGCCGTGTTGTTGATGCCCAGCGTGATGTTTTCGCCCGCATGGCTGTCGATCATGCCGGTCCAGCCCAGCACCGCGAACATCAGGAAGATGCAGAACAGGAACAGCGCAATCGGCGAAACGAAGCTCGCTCGCTGTCCATCGATGTAACGCCGGGTCAGTTCGCCCGGCCGCCAAGCCAGCATCGGCAGGGTGCGCCAGATCTTGCCTTCGAAGTGGAACACGCCGTGCAGCAGGTCGTGGCCGAACGCGCCCAGCGAGCGATGAACATGGCCGCGCTGCCCGCAGGCATGACAATAATCCCCGGCGAGCGGCGTCCCGCAGTTCAGGCA
>CADCWB010000078.1 GCA_902806295.1 uncultured Sphingomonas sp.
CTCCTAGCTATTGGTTTGGCCAAGCTGGTCTTCGCGGACCGCGCCGGTGCGATTGTCGACGTCGTTTTCGACATCGCCTTCGATCGTGTTGTCGCCGTCGAGATCCTCCGGCCGGGTGCCGCCCTTCGATTGGCCGATCCCCGGATTGCGTTCGAGATCGTCGGTGAACGGACTTGGCCCCTTGTCGTGCTTGCTGCTGCTCATGACTGGTCTCCTCCGGCCGTGGCCGTTTCCGGCAGGGTCGGGTCGCGCTCCGGGTCGCGATTGGGCGCGTCCTGGTTGCTGGTCAGCGGTCCGCTGCTTTGCTGACCGCCAGCGCCAAAGGCGCGAGCGTCGTCGCTGAGTGCCGCATCATTCTCGCTTGACTGCAGCGCGTCATTGTCGCGCCGGTTCTGGTCACGGTTGCTCATCACATACCTCCTGCTTTCAAAACGCTGGTTCGTGAGCAATGGAAGCAAAGGTTATCCGACCGAAACGTCGGCCGGGCGCGCTGGAAAGTGGAGGTGCGGCTTCCTAGCTGCTCTCTCTAAGGGGACTCTGCAAGGCCGACACCGACTATACGCCCCCCAAGGTCTGGACCTGGGAGGGGGAGAGCGGCGGCAGGTTCGCCAGCATCAATCGGCCGATCGCCGGAGCGACGCACGACAAGCAATTGCCGGTCGGCCGACACCCCCTGCAGCTTTATTCGATGGGCACGCCGAATGGGCAGAAGGTGACGATCCTGCTTGAGGAACTGCTTGCGTCCGGTCATTCTGGCGCGGAGTATGACGCCTGGCTGATCAGCATCATGGAGGGAGACCAGTTCGGTTCCGGCTTCGTCGAGGTCAATCCGAACAGCAAGATCCCGGCGCTGGTCGACCGGTCCGGTTCGGAGCCCATACCGATACTCGAAAGCGGGGCGATTATGCTCCACCTGGCAGAGAAGTTTGGCGCCTTCCTTCCTGCCTCCGGCCCAGAGCGGACGCGGGTGTTGAGCTGGCTAATGTGGCAGATGGGAAGCGCGCCCTTCTTGGGCGGCGGGTTCGGCCACTTCTATGCCTATGCGCCGGTCAAAATCGAATATGCGATCAACCGCTATGCGATGGAGGCCAAGCGCCAGCTGGATGTGCTCAATCGGCAGCTGGCGCACAACGAGTTCATCGCCGGCAACCACTACTCCATCGCCGATATGGCGATCTGGCCCTGGTATGGCTCACTGGCGCTCGGCCGGATCTACGATGACGCGAACATCTTCCTGTCCGTGCATGAATATGAGCATCTCCAGCGCTTGGTACAGCAGTTGCGCGAGCGTCCAGCAGTAGACCGCGGCTTCAAGGTCAATCGCATCTACGGCCCCGAGCACGAGCAACTGCGCGAGCGGCATGACGCCAGCGATTTCGAGCGGTTGCCTCAGGCTACCGCGAGCTAATTGAGCAGCAGGACCAAGGCCGCACCGCCGCTGGCTGCGACCAGCGCGATCAGCAGGTCGCGCCACTTCGGCTTGGGCAGCTCCTTGACCTCGACCTGAGCGGTCGGGAGCGGCGGCGGGGCTCCGCCCGGTGCCGGGAAGTAGTGATCGATGCGGTCGATCAGCTGCGGGATCTTCTTGAGGGCGCGGACCGTGTCGATGATGCGGTCGGCGGCATAGGCCTCGGGGCCCAGCTCGCCGCGGATCCACTCCTTGAGGAAGGGCTCGGCCGTTTCCCACATGTTGATGTCGGGATCGAGGTCGGTGGCGACGCCTTCCTCCATCACCACTGTCTTCTGCAGCAGCAACAGGTGCGGCTGGGTGGGCATGTCGAAGTCGCGAGTGATGCTGAACAGGCCTTCCAGCATCCGCCCGACGCTGATCTCCTTCACCGGCAGGCCGCGCATCGGCTCGCCGACGGCGCGGAGCGCGGTGGTGAACTCCGCGACGTTGTGGTGGGCGGGGACGTACTGCGCCTCGAAGTGGATTTCGGCCACGCGGCTGTAGTTGCCGGTGATCAGACCGTAGAGGATTTCGGCCAGCCACAGCCGGGCACGGCTGTCGATCCGGCCCATGATGCCGAAGTCGATGGCCGCGATCCGGCCGTCGGGCAGGGCGAAGAGATTGCCCTGATGGAGATCGGCGTGGAAGAAGCCGTCGACCACGGCCTGGCGCAGGAAGGCGCGGACCAATGTGCGGGCGAGCTGGGGCAGGTCGTGACCCGCAGCGATGAGGTCGTTGCGCTTGGACAGTTTGATGCCGTCGAGCCATTCCAGCGTCATCACCCGCCGAGCCGAACGCTTCCAGTCGATATCGGGGACGTAGAAACCGGCTTCGGCGACCATGTTCTGCTTGAGCTCGCTGGCGGAGGCGGCCTCGCGGTTGAGGTCGAGCTCGCGCCGGGTCCACTGGCGGAAGTGCGCGATGACCATCTGCGGGCGGAGCCGCTCGGCTTCGCCACCGAGCCCCTCCACACGGGCGGCGGCCCACTCGTAGGTCTCAAGGGCGCGGGCGAACTCGTCCTCGATGCCGGGGCGGAGAACCTTGACGGCGACCTGGCGGCCCTCGGTGGTGACCGCCCGATGGACCTGGGCGATTGAGGCGGCGCCGACCGCGACCTCATCGAACTCCGAAAAGAGCGTTTCCACCGGCGCTTCCAACGCCTGCTCGATCGCCTTGCGGATCAGCGGGAAAGGCGCGGGCGGAAGCGAATCCTGCAGGCGCAGCAAATTGTGCGCGGCCTTTTCGCCGACGAGATCGGGCCGGGTGGCGAGCGCCTGACCCAGCTTGATCGCGGCGGGGCCAATGGCCTGCAGCGCATGGGCATAGTCGGGCTCGGTCGGCTGGCGCGTGCCGAAGCGGGCGACCCGAACCAGGCGGCGGACGTTGGGCGGGGTGAGCGGATCGCGCTCGATCCCCTGCAGGGCGCCGTGGCGAGCAAGCGTGCGTCCCCACTTAAGCAGGCGCCAGAGGTGGGTGACAGCAGTGGTCAAATTTTCCACCCGCTCCAGATGCAGACGAGGCCCCCCATCAGCGTTTCCACATGGGTGCGAGCGAAGCCAGCGTCGGCGATCATGGCGCGGAACTGGTCGGGCTTGGGGAAGCGGCGGATCGACTCCACCAGGTAGCGATAGCTTTCCTCGTCGCCGGCCACCGCCTTGCCGATGCGCGGAATGAATTTGTCGGCGAATAGCTCATAGGCTTCGCCGAAGCCCGGCCATTCGGTCGTTGAGAACTCCAGCACGAAGAAGCGGCCGCCAAAGCGGAGCACCCGGTGTGCTTCCTTCAAAGCAGCAGGGATATCCGTGACGTTCCGGATGCCGAAGGCGATGGTGTAGGCATCGAAGCTGCGATCGGGGAAGGTCAGCGTTTCGGCATTCTGCGGCGACCAGCTGAGGCCCTCGATGCCGCGTTGCTCGGCCCGCTCCAGGCCGACCGCGAGCATGTCCGCGTTGATGTCGGACACGGTCACCTGCGCGCCGCGCTTGGCTACGCGGAAGGCGATGTCGCCGGTGCCCCCGGCCATGTCGAGGATCTGCTCGCCTGCCCGAGGTTTCACGCGGTTGACGAACCGATCCTTCCACAAGCGGTGCATGCCGCCGCTCATCAGGTCGTTCATGATGTCGTAGCGGCGGGCGACGGAGGAGAAGACGGCGCCCACCCGCTCGGTCTTCTCCTCGGGGGTGACGAGCTGGTCGCCGAAGTTCACAGGGCTAGACATGGGCGCGCTCTAGCGGGCGAGGGACCGCCGCGCCATATGGCCGTTCGTGCCGGAACTGCCCGAAGTTGAAACCACCGTCCGCGGCTTGCGCCAGGTCCTGGACGGCCGCCGGATGGTCCAGGTGGAGCCGCGCCGAGCCGACCTGCGGCGACCCTTTCCGGAGGACCTAGGGCAACGGCTCACCGGCGCCAGGGTCACGGGCCTCGGGCGGCGGGCCAAATATGGGCTGATTCACACCGATCGTGGCGACACGCTGTTGTTTCACCTGGGCATGAGCGGACGCTGGGGGATCGACCCGCCGGAGATCGACAAGCACGATCATCTGCTGATTGAGACGGACGAGGGCGTCACGCTGGCGCTGAACGACCCACGACGTTTCGGTTCCGTCGACCTAGTCGCCACCGACCAGCTGGAGCAATGGAGTGGGTTCGTCGGGCTCGGCCCCGAGCCGTTCGACCTAACGCCCGCGGAACTGGCGCGGCGACTGGCCGGGCGCAGCGCGGCGGTCAAGCTGCTGCTGCTCGATCAGCGGATCGTGGCCGGACTGGGCAACATCTATGTGTGCGAGGCACTCTACCGGGCGGGGATCAGTCCCAACCGGGCGGGCGGCAAGATCGGCAAGGCGCGATTGCAGCGGCTGGTGCCGGCAATCCATGCCGTGCTGGACGAGGCGATCGAGGCCGGCGGTTCGACCTTGCGCGACTATGCGCAGCCCGATGGCAACCTCGGCTATTTCTCGAAGAGCTTTGCCGTGTACGATCGGGCAGGCGCGACATGCGCGTGCGGGGGCGAGGTGAAGCGCTTCGCCCAGGGCGGGCGTTCGACCTGGTACTGTCCGCGGTGCCAGCACTAGGAGCCATTGACCCGAATCAAGCCTTTGGGTAGGGGAGCGCCACGCCGGTGCGGCCTTTTGGCTTTCGCGCCGCTTTTCTTTTGCAAATCAAGGGATCTGAACTCGCATGGCGAACACGCCGCAAGCCAAGAAGCGCATCCGCCGCAACGCTCGTCGGACCGAAATCAACGGCGCGCGCGTCGGTCGCATCCGGACCTTCATCAAGGCCGTCGAGAGCGCGCTGGCCTCCGGCGACAAGACGGTTGCCGCCGAAGCACTGAAGAAGGCGCAGCCGGAGCTGGCGCGCGGCGTGGCGCGTGGCGTGATCCACAAGAACACGGCGAGCCGGAAGTTCTCCCGCCTGACCAAGCGAATTTCGGCGCTCAGCTAAGCGAGCGCTAGCGCCGTGCAGGGCGCTGCGTTGTGCCATTACCGAACACGGCCGCCGGAGCGATCCGGCGGCCGTTTTCGTGCCGCCACAAAAACGTAATGATTCCGGCGATTCGCAGCACCAACCCCGCTTAACAGACCCGAGAAGTGGCTGTTTTCTGCTGTTAACGAAGCTTACCCAGAGGAAAGCGGTGTCAAGCCGATTTATTTCACTCACGTGAAAATATCGCGCTTGCCGGGGGGTCCGAACCTGCCCAGAACCGCTCGCTCCGGCAGTGATTCCACTGGGGGGATGCACGCAGGACAGAGGGTGAGCGCCGCGACTCGGGTCGGGCGCAACGATCCCCCTTTGCTTGGCGACATGGGGCTTGAGGAGGCGCGGAAGAGTGACAGAGGGGCGGTCGTCGACAGCGCTGGCAATGGAAACAGTGGCAACGCCGCTGGTGGCGGCGTGGGACACGATCCGCAGCGGACTTCGCCGGGATTGCGGCGCGCGCACGTTCGACGGCTGGCTGAAGCCGGCCGAGCTTGGCACCTTTGAACCCGACACCGGCAGCCTGGAACTGGTCATGCCGAGCCAGTTCATGGCCGACTGGGTCCGCAGCCACTTCGGCGAGCGGCTGCAGCTGGCCTGGAAGACGACCCTGCCGATTGTTCGGGAAGTCCGGGTGGTCGCGTGTGAAGGCGGGCCCAAGCCGGCCCCTCTGCTGATCCTGAACGACGAGCCGGCACCCGCCGAGCGCGCCGCGCCATCGGCGCACCCCCGGCCGAACTTCGACCCGCGCTACAGCTTCGCCAGCTTCGTGGTGGGCAAGGCCAACGAGGTGGCGGCCACGGCGGCGAAGACCTTGGCGGAGGCGCCCGCAGTCACCTTCAACCCTCTGTTCATCCATGGCGGTACCGGGCGCGGCAAGACCCACCTGCTGCATGCGCTGGGCCAGCGCTTCCTGGAGCTCAATCCCAATGCTCAGGTCGTCTCCATGTCGGCCGAGAAGTTCATGGTCGAGTTCGTCCGCGCCATTCGCGAGAACGACACCATCGGCTTCAAGCAACGGCTGCGCTCGGCCGACCTGCTGCTGATCGACGACGTTCAGTTTATCGCCGGCAAGGAATCGACCCAGGAAGAGTTCTTCCACACCATGAATGAGATCATCACCGCCGGTAAGCGGCTGGTGATCACCTCCGACCGGGCCCCGCAGGACTTGGACGGGATCGCCCCGCGCATCCTGTCGCGGCTGAGCTGGGGGCTGGTGGCGGACATCAACCAGGCCGACCTGGAGCTGCGCTACAACATCCTGCTGGCCAAGCTGGCGTTGCTGCCCGGCGTGGCGATGTCGCAGGACGTCGTCCAGTTCTTGGCCAAGCGACTCACCGCCTCCATCCGCGAGCTGGAGGGCGCGCTCAACCGGATCGCGGCCTACGCCATGATGACCGGCCGGGGCATCGACGTGCCGTTCGTGGAAGAGGTGCTGGCCAACGTCCTGCGCGCCAATCAGCGCCGTATCTCGATCGACGAAATTCAGACCCAAGTGGCCGAGCACTACCGTATCCGCAAGGCGGAGATGACGAGTGCGCGCCGCGCTCGCGAGGTCGCCCGCCCGCGCCAAGTCGCCATGTACTTGTCGAAGCAGCTGACGCCCAAGTCGCTGCCGGACATTGGCCGGCGCTTCGGCGGGCGCGACCATACAACGGTGATCCATGCCGTTCGCCAGATCGAGAAGCTGC
>CADCWB010000079.1 GCA_902806295.1 uncultured Sphingomonas sp.
CGGTTCGGGACCGCCATCGCCAGGAAAGTCGACGCTTTTGTCGACGAGTGGATGACCAAATGCCTCAGCTAGGTGTTCGTGCCCGGACCGAGAGGCACCAACATTGGTGTCACCGGCGGGAGCCGGCGAGTCAGGGAAGCCGGGGAGCTTCGGCTCTGGTCGAACCGAACGCGGCAGATTCGCAGGCCTTCCCCGGATACGCCGAGCCGGGGCTGCCGCAGCAACTGCCTAGTGCCTTCGTTCGTTCAGAAACCTTGGACTGACGGAATCGCTCTGTTGATCAGGGAAACCATCCGGAGCAGTCTTCGATCCTTCACGAACGAGCAGCCGCGTAATCGTCGTCGCGATGCAAGCTCATTTCCCAAGGGAAACAGATAACTCGCATACGACACCCCCGGGCTCGAAATCGATGCTCGCTTGGCCTCCTGCCTCCGCAGCGAGTGCCCGCTCGATCAAACGCGATCCAAATCCTCTCTGCGTCGGAAGCGTGACCGGTGGCCCGCCATGCTCCCGCCATTCAAGCTGCAGCAGCTTGGCGTCTGCTGCTTCCTCAACACTCCAGGAGATCGCAACACCGCCTGAGTCCACCGAGAGCGCCCCGTATTTGACCGCATTGGTGGCGAGCTCGTGCATCGCCATGGCCAGGGATGTCGCCAGTTGCGATGCGATCCGCACAGGTGGCCCGTTGATGGCAAAGCGCTGATCCCAGTCGCTCCTGCGGTAAGGGTCCAGCGCCTGGCCAACCAGCTCGTGAAGATCGGCACTGTCACTGCCGTTCTGGGTCAACAGGTCTTGGGCTCTAGCCATAGAGCCGAGGCGAGCAGAAAAAGCCTGAAGGGCGTCATCGACCGACTCCGCGTTTCGAAAGGTTTGCGAGGCGATCGCGCCCACCATCGCCAGCGAGTTCTTGACCCGGTGCTTCATCTCTCCGGCGAGCATCTGCGCCTGCTCTTCGGCCTGCCGGCGCGCCGCGAGCTGGTCGCGCAACTCGTACTGCCGGCGCCGTCCCAAAACCGCCGATCGCATCACCGAAACGAAGGTGGCGACTTGCACCGGCCGCTCCAGGAGGACGATGTCTCGACTGAGACCAAGCGCATCGGCGAGCTTTCGATTGCCCCATGTCGCTCGCCTGCCGTTCCCGTCGACGAACACAACCACCGACAGGTTGGACCATTCCGGCTGCGCGTCGAGCAGCGCCGCCAAGTGGCAGACTGCCTCCTCGAATAACACCTCCTCGGTCAGGAGGATGGCGCCGGCATGCTCGAGCGGCTGGTTGTGCAGATCATCGACGTCGCGGCAATGCCGGCAGCTTAGCCCAGCTTCGCCTAGCATCTTACAAGCCAGCTCCGCATCCCGGCCGAGCGGCGCCAACACCAGAACCGTTTCGTCCTCGCGTCCCGCCCCCGTCATTGCCGACTCTGTAGCATCGACACTTATCGTCCAACCTGCCCCTGGAACGTCGGCATGCCGGAGAGGACGCCGGAAAAGTCCTTGATCGGCTCGCCAACGGCAATCCCGCCGGGCGCGAACTTCAGCTCGCGGA
This sequence comes from uncultured Sphingomonas sp., assembly GCA_902806295.1. Lineage (GTDB taxonomy): Bacteria > Pseudomonadota > Alphaproteobacteria > Sphingomonadales > Sphingomonadaceae > Sphingomicrobium. Next base: position 1,544 of record CADCWB010000079.1, read on the forward strand.
TGGTGGTCTCGTGCGCGCCATGGCGCTTCTTTATGACGGAGATTGCTTTGCGCACGGCGCCGCCGGCTTCGAAATGGCGGAGCAGGACCACGGAATCCGACATGTAGCTGACATCGAGCGGCCCCTGGATGCCCTGACCGATCAGGCCATGCTGCGCCACGACCAGGATCGAGAGCACGCCCTGCTGGCTCATATAGGTCAGGAGGTCGTGCATCTGCGAAAGCAGCGACTCCTCCTGCGGCATGGAATGGAAGTAGCCGGTCAGGCTGTCCATCAGCACCACCTTGGCCTGATCCTCTTCAACCGCTTCCCGCACGATCTGGGAGAATTCGCCCGGCGACAGCTCGGAAGTGCTGATGGACTTGAGCGTGATCAGGCCTTGCTCGACCAGCGGCCGCACGTCCATGCCGAGCCCTTCCGAGCGCATGAAGAAGGTCTCCGGCCTCTCGTCGAAGGAGAAGATCGCCGCGCGCTCGCCCCGCTTGGCCGCCTCATAGGCGTAGAGCGTGGCAACAGAAGTCTTCCCCGTCCCGGTCGGTCCGACGATTAGGCAAGCCGTACCTTCCTCCAGGCCGCCGCCGAGCAACGCGTCCAGCCCGGAGACGCCGCTCTTCATCGTCTGCCATTCCGCGTGCCCGTCATTGCCGTTCGGCTCGAGCCGCGGAAAGACCTCCAGCCCGCCGGTGCGGATGCGGAAATTGTGATAGCCCCCGTGAAAGGTCATGCCGCGCATCTTGGACACCGAGAGGCGCCGGCGCACATTGCCGTATTCGGGGGCCCGGCGCTCTAGTTCGATGACGCCGTGCGACAAGTCCTCCAGCGCCATGTCCGGCTCGTCGCCGTCCAGGAGCAGGACGGTGCAAGCTCGACCGGCGAAGAAGTGCCGCATGATAAGAAGCTGGCGGTGATAGCGCAACGGCGTGTCGGCCAGCAGGCGGATCGACTTCACCGAGTCGAGCACGACGCGGTCGGGCTTGATCCGCTCTACAGCCGCGAAGATCGCGTCGGTCGTCTCGCCCAGCTCGACGTCGGCGGTATGGAACAGGGTCTGTTCCGCCTTATCATGACCGGCATCGATGCTGGTCAGCTCCTCGATGTCAACGCCGTCCAGCGACCAGCCGTGCGAAGCCGCGATCTTGCGCAGCACAGATGCGGTCTGAGCAAAGGTGATGAAGAGAACCTTCTCGCCCGCCGCCGCGCCCTGCAGCAGGAATTGCAGACCAATCGTCGTCTTGCCGGTTCCGGGGCCGCCCTGGACGAGATGGGTTTCGCCGC
>CADCWB010000080.1 GCA_902806295.1 uncultured Sphingomonas sp.
CAAAAACTCCGTTCGTGTCGAGCGAAGTCGAGACACGGCTGCGACGCGCTTCTCGACTTCGCTCGAAGCGAACGGGAGGGGGGGCAGCTGTGATCCTCTCGCGCTACGAACGCATGATCGCGCGCCGCTACCTGCTGCCCGGCAAAGGCGAGGGGTTCATCTTTCTGGTGGCCGCGATCAGCCTGGGCGCGGTGGCGTTGGGCGTAGCGGCGCTGATCATCGTGATGAGCGTGATGAACGGCTTCCGGGCCGAGCTGTTCGACAAAATCGTTGGGCTTAACGGTCATGCGATCGTTCAGGGCTACGATGGGCGTCTGCCCGACTGGCAGCGCGTCGCAACCGAGGCGCGCAAGGTGCCCGGAGTCACCTCCGCTTTGCCGCTGATCGAGCAGCCGCTGATGGCCAGAGCGAACGGCCGGGTCGAAGGGGTGCTGGTCCGCGGCATGCGGGTAGCCGACATCCGCGGCAACCCGACGATCGCCAGCAACGTAAAGTCGGGTGACATCCGCTCTTTGACGCCGGGCAGCAACCGGATCGCCATCGGCACTCGGCTGGCGGAATCGCTGGGTGCTTACCCCGGCGGTGAGATCAGCCTGATCAGCCCGGAAGGGCGATCGACCGCCATCGGCACGGTCCCGCGGATCGTCAGCTACACGGTCGCAGCCACCTTCGAGGTCGGTGTCTACGACTACGACAATGCCTTCGTCATCATGCCGCTGGAGGATGCGCAGACGCTGCTGATGCTGGGTGACGAGGTTGGAATGGTCGAGGTTGAGGTGACCGACCCCGACAAGATCGGGGATCAACTGCCCGCCCTGCAGAACATCGTTCGCGGCATCGGCGCGGTGACCGACTGGCGATCCATGAACGCCGCGCTGTTCGAGGCGCTGGCGGTCGAACGGGTGGCGATGTTCGTGGTGCTGTCGCTGATCATCCTGGTGGCGGTGTTCAACATCCTCTCATCGCTGATCATGCTGGTTCGCGCCAAGACCCGCGACATCGCCATCCTGCGCACCATGGGCGCCAGCCGACGCGGCATGATGAAGATCTTCGTCACCGTGGGCGTGACCATCGGCTCGCTTGGGATCGTCATGGGCACGATCATCGGCGCCATCTTCCTGTTCTTCCGGCAAGGCGTGGTGAACTTCATTCAGCTGATCACTGGCCAGAACCTGTGGGATCCGTCCGTCCGCTTCCTGTCGGAGCTGCCGAGCAAGACCGACCCGGTGGAGGTCACCGCCATCGTGCTGCTGGCACTGCTGTTGTCCTTCCTTTCGACTCTCTACCCAGCGTGGAAGGCGGCCAGCACCGATCCGGTCCAGGTCTTGCGCTATGAGTGAGCCGGTTCTGGAAACCCGCGGGCTGCAGCGCAGCTTTACCCAGGGCGAGGTCACGATCGAAGTGCTGCGCGGCATCGACCTTGCGATCCAGCCGGGTGAGATCGTAGCCTTGCTGGGACCGTCCGGCTCCGGCAAGTCGACTCTGCTGCAGGCCGTGGGGCTGCTGGAGGGCGGATTCTCAGGCTCGATCCGGATCACCGGTGTGCAGGCCGAAAGCCTCGACACCGATGCGCGGACCGACCTTCGCCGCGATGCGCTCGGCTTCGTCTACCAGTTTCACCACCTACTGCCCGACTTCAACGCGGTCGAGAATGTCATGCTGCCGCAGCTGATCCGAGACGTTGAGCCCGACGCAGCCAGGTCACGGGCCGAGCAGCTGCTCACCACCCTGGGCCTTGGCGCTCGGCTGGAGCATCGCCCGGCCAAGCTGTCGGGCGGTGAGCAGCAGCGGGTCGCCGTCGCGCGCGCTCTCGCCAATCGCCCGCCGCTGGTGCTGGCCGACGAGCCCACCGGCAATCTCGACGAGGCAACCGCGGACGTGGTGCTCGCCGAATTCCTCGGCCTGGTGCGCGGGGAGGGCAGTGCCGCGGTGGTCGCCACTCATAACGAGCGACTGGCGGCCAAGATGGACCGGGTGGTGCGGCTGCACGAGGGCCGGCTCGGCTAAGTGGGACCATTTTGCCGGTAGGGCGTTACGCAAGCCATGCGTGACCGATCAGATGAACCGCCCTTCAACCCCGATTACGATCCGCGGTCTCGCCCGCGCGGCCAGCAGGACCCGCGCGACCCGAGGTACGACCCTCGCTATGACTCCCGTGATCCGCGCTACGACGATCGCCTCGATCCGCGGGACGACCCCTATTACGACCGGCGTGACGAGCCGAGAGCCAGCCAGCGTGGACGGGCGGTGCCGCCTCCGGTAGCTCCGCCTCCGGTAACGCCCCGCCGCTCTCGCGGGCGAACGCTAGCGCTCATCGCCGGCCTGATCGGCCTGCTGCTCGTGGCGCTGTTCGCCTACCGGATGACTCGCTCCGGCCCGGGCGAAGATCGCCTAGATGAAGGCACGGCGTCGACCAATGTCGCGTCGGCCAGCACCGGGGAGGAGCGCTGTGGCAGCCAGCGCACCTACGATCTGGTCAAGCAGCAGCTGTTCCGTCAGGCGGCGCAGGTCCGTGGCAGCGACCAGACCGCGTTCGACCGGCTGGCCGCCTACGCGACCGTTCGGGTGACTGCGCCGGTACTGAAGCGCGAGGATGAAGAGCTTGGGACCTTGGTCTGCTCCGGCAACGTGGCCCTCGACGTGCCGCCAGGCGTCGGCGTGGTCGGCGGTCGCCGCACGTTGCAGGCCAACCTCGACTATTCGCTTCAACGCGCAGCCGATGGCAGCGGTGACGTCGTCACGTTGAGCGGCGCTGATGCGATCGTCGTTCCGCTCGCCACCCTGGCGCGCACCGGCTCGCAGCCCGGCGTACCCCAGCCGCAAGCGCAAGCGCAAGGGCAGCCGCAGACACAGCCGCAGCCGGAACCGGTGGCGCCTGGCACAATGGTCCCAGTAGCGCCCCGCCCGACCAACCCGCCGCCGCTACGGGCCGCTCCGCCCGTCAATCGCTCCCCTGAGCGGACCCCTCCGCCACCGGTTGCGCGGACCCCGCGCGTGAGCGCCAATCCGAGCTTCAATTGCGCCCGGGCTCGCACTCCGGGTGAGGTCGCGGTCTGCCGCAGTCCTCAACTGGCGTCGCTCGACCGGGAGATGGCGGGGTTCTTCAACTCGGCAGTCCGCAACGGCGATCCTGAGACCCGTGCGATCCTGCAGCGTACCCGCACGCGCTTTCTCTCCTTTCGGGATCGCTGCGGCTCGGATCGATGCATCGCCGATGCCTATCGCGGCCGCATTACGGAGATCCGCGACATCGTGGATGGGCGCTGGCGCGGGCAGTAGGTTCGCTTAGCTGGGGATAAGTGGAACGCTTCCGCTTCCCCTCAGCTTGTCCGTGCCTATAGTCGTCCGATGGTCTTCGTTCCGCTGCGGGTGTTCTCCTCCTTCACCATGTTGGAAGGAGCGATGGAGCCCAAGGACATCGCCAAGCTGGGGCGCACCTTGGGCTTTCCCGCGATCGGTCTGGCCGACCGCAACGGCCTTTACGCGGCCATGGCCTTCAGCGACTATTGCTCAGGGGAGGGCGTTCAGCCGATTATCGGCGCCACGGTCGGCCTGGCTCGCCCGCCGAACGTTCCTGGAGCAGGGATCGACTGGCTGGTTCTGTTTGCCAAGGACCAGGCGGGTTACGCCAACCTCTGCCGGCTGGTCTCCGGTGCGCACATGGACCGGCCGGACCATGATCTGCCGCACGTCACCTTGCCGGTGCTGCAGGCGCACGCTGAAGGCCTGATTGCTTTGACTGCGGGCGGCGAGGGAGCCGTTGTCCGACTGCTTGCCGATGGGCAAGCGCAGGCCGCGCGGGAGTATCTGGAACGCTTGGCGGCCATCTTCCCGGAGCGGCTTTATGTCGAGCTCTCCCGCCGCGGCGATGCTGCCGAGGACATGGCGGAAGGCGCGCTGATCGACCTGGCTTATGCGCTTGACCTGCCGTTCGTCGCGACCAACCCTGCGGCCTACTCCGATCCGTCCTTCCACGCCGCTCACGATGCCCTGCTGTGCATCGCCAGCAGCTCACAGGTCGACAATGGCGACCGCGCGGTGTCGAGCAAGGAAGCATGGCTCAAGCCTGCGGCCGAGATGGAGACGCTGTTCGCCGACCTGCCCGAAGCCTTGGCGAATACCATCGTGATCGCGCAGCGCTGCGCGGTGTCCGCGCCTCAGCGCAAGCCGATCCTGCCGCGGCTGAGTGAGGACGAGGACGAGCAGCTGCGCCGCGACGCTCACGCCGGCCTGGCCGAGCGGCTTGCCGGGCGCCCCGAGGAGGACCAGCTCCGCTACCGCGAACGGCTCGACTTCGAGCTCGACGTGATCGGCCGGATGGGCTTCTCCGGCTACTTCCTGATCGTCGCCGACTTCATCAAATGGGCGAAGGCCAGCGACATACCCGTTGGGCCCGGTCGCGGCTCGGGTGCGGGCTCGGTTGTGGCCTGGTCGCTGACCATCACTGACCTCGATCCGATTGCCCTCGACCTGCTCTTCGAGCGCTTCCTGAATCCGGAACGCGTATCGATGCCGGACTTCGACATCGATTTCTGCGAAACGCACCGGGACAGGGTCATCCAGTACGTGCAGCAGAAGTACGGCCGCGACCGGGTGGCGCAGATCATCACCTTCGGCCGGCTGAAGTCGCGCGCGGTGCTGAAGGATACCGGCCGGGTGCTGCAGATGAGCTACGGCCATGTGGATCGGCTGGCCAAGCTGGTTCCGAGCCATCCGACCGACCCCTGGACGCTGGATCGTGCGCTCGGCCGCCGCAAGGACAAGCCGCACGACAGCGTCCCGGAGCTGATCACCGAGATCCGCGATGACGCCACCGTTCGCCGTCTGTTCGAGCTGGCGATGAAGCTGGAAGGCCTGCCACGCCACGCCTCGACCCATGCTGCGGGCGTGGTGATCGGCGACCGGCCGCTGCAGGAGTTGGTCCCGCTTCACCGCGACCCGCGCTCGGACATGCCCGTGACTCAATTCGACATGAAATATGTCGAGGCGGCGGGGCTGGTGAAGTTCGACTTCCTCGGCCTGAAGACGCTTTCGGTGCTGAAGGAAGGCCAGCGCCTGCTCCGCCAGCGCGGGATCGAAGTCGCTTACGACAAACTCGGCTGGGACGACCCAAAGGTTTATGAGCTGCTGCAGCGCGGCGACACGGTGGGCGTGTTCCAGGTGGAGTCTGAAGGCATGCGGCGCACGCTATCGGCGGTGAAGCCGACGGTGTTCGGGGACATCGTTGCGCTCGGCGCGCTCTACCGGCCGGGGCCGATGGACAATATCCCGATGTTCGGAGCCCGCAAGAACGGTGCCGAGCCGATCGTCTACCCGCACCCGCTCCTCGAAGACACGCTGAAAGAGACCTATGGGATCTTCGTCTACCAGGAGCAGGTGATGAAGGCGGCCCAAGTTCTAGCCGGCTATAGCCTCGGCGAAGCGGATCTGCTCCGCCGAGCCATGGGTAAGAAGATCCAGGCGGAGATGGACGCCCAGCGCGCCCGATTCGTCGAGGGCTGCTCGGCCAACGACATCACGGAACGTAAGGCCAACGAGCTGTTCGACCTCATCGACAAGTTCGCCGGCTACGGCTTCAACAAGTCGCACGCCGCCGCCTATGCGCTGCTGTCGTATCACACCGCCTATCTGAAGGCGCACCATCCTGCCGCGTTCATGGCGGCCAACTTGTCGCTGGCGATGGACGATA
>CADCWB010000081.1 GCA_902806295.1 uncultured Sphingomonas sp.
ACGAACAGGTCGAAGGCGAGATAATGGGTCCAGCCGATGACGATCCCACCATCGCTCATGAAGAGGCTGCGGATGCCCTCGATGCTGTAGTCCGACAGGTCGGGCGCCGGGGTGCCCGCCACCCGGCCGGGATCGGCCATTCCGCTCAGCGATCCGACGAACATGGCCAGGTAGGCGAGACACAGCAGGCCCACGCCCGCATAGAGCACTGCCGACAAAATGGCCGGCCGCCGCGGTAGGAACAGCAGAGCCAGCCAGCCAAGCACTGCCACCAAGTTCGTCAGCGAGAACAGTCCAGCCCAGCTCATCGCATTTGCTTAGGCCGGGCCCGCCAATCCCTCAACCGTGCGCCTGCAGCAGCCGTCGGGCGCGAACGTAGAGCTCAATCCGGGTGAAGCCCAATAGTCCGAGCAGGAACGCCATGGTCACATCGGTCAGCAACATGGCGCTGGAGCCAGGCTCCATCGACGCTGGAGCGCCCAACAACCCGCCGGCAATGAAGCGCAGCGCAATGACCCCACCTAATAGCAGCACGGCCGCGGGCGATCTGCGCTTGAGCAATCTACCCGTGGAGGGATCGAGCCGAAGGTCGAACAGCTGGCCCCGCTGCCAGCCCAGCGCAGCGCCCAGCGCCAATGCCACGAGCGCAACCATCCAGCTCGATGCCGTCGGCGGATTCTTGGCGACGAGAATGGTCACCGCCAGCAGGTACAGTCCCGGCGCAATCCACATCGACCGGAGCGACATCGGCCGCTCCAGCCCGGTCCGCCGCAAGCGGATCGCGACGATGATCGCCAGCGTCAGAAGCGGGCCGATGACCGTCATCATCAGCCCGGATGAGAACAGCTCAGCGATCGCCAACTTCCGATCGCGTCGGCGACTCAGCCCCGTCCGGCGCCGGCTGACGATAAGCGACGATCGGCTTTCTCGCCGCCAGCGTCTCGTCCAGCCGGCGGCGCGGGGCGTGGATGGGAGCCGACTTGAGCGCCTCGTCCCCGGCCCGCGCCCGCTCCGCGACGTGACGCAGGGCCGCGATGAACTGGTCCAGCGCGGCCTTGGATTCGGTCTCCGTCGGCTCGACCAGCATCGCCCCATGCACCACCAACGGGAAGTACATGGTCATTGGGTGGAAGCCCTCGTCTATCAGGGCCTTGGCCAAATCCAGCGTGGTGAAGCCATCGGCAAAGCCCCTATCGCTGAAGATCGCCTCATGCATGCACGGCCCGGAGTGGGCGAATGGTGCGTCGAGCACATCCTCCAGACTGCGGAGGATGTAGTTGGCGTTGAGCACCGCATCTTCGGCGACCTGCTTTAAGCCATCGGCCCCGTGGCTGAGGATGTAGGTGAGCGCGCGGGTGAACATGCCCATCTGGCCGTGGAAGGCGGTCATCCGGCCGAAGCTGGACGGATGCTCGTTCGCGGCCTCCTCCTCCTCGATCAGCTTGACGGAGCCATCGGCATAGCGCGCCGTATAGGGGATCGGTCCGAACGGGCTAAGCGCTTCCGAAAGCACCACCGGCCCGGAGCCCGGTCCACCGCCGCCGTGAGGGGTGGAAAAGGTCTTGTGCAAATTGATGTGCATCGCGTCTATCCCAAGGTCCCCTGGGCGCACCTTGCCGACGATCGCGTTGAAGTTCGCCCCGTCGCAATAGACCAGGCCGCCGGCCGCATGGACCGCCTCACTGATTGCCTTCATGTCGGGCTCGAACAGCCCGCAGGTGTTCGGGTTGGTGATCATCACCGCCGCAACGTCCGGCCCCAGCCGCTCCTTCAGCGCCTCCAGATCGACCCGGCCGTCGCTGTTCGCCGGAATGTTCTCGACCCGGTACCCGCAGAATGCCGCAGTGGCCGGATTGGTGCCGTGCGCGCTCTCCGGCACAAGCACCACCTCCCGCGCATCGCCGCGAGCCTCCAGCGCCGCCCGAATGCAAAGCAGCCCGCACAGCTCGCCATGAGCCCCGGCCTTGGGGCTCATCGCCAAACCATGCATGCCGGTCAGGTCGATCAACCAGAACGCCAGTTCGTTGATCAGTTCGATCGCGCCGCTAACCGTCTCCTTCGGCGCCAGCGGGTGGATGTCGGCGAAGCCTGGCAGGCGTGCCATCTTCTCGTTCAATCGCGGATTGTGCTTCATGGTGCACGAACCGAGCGGAAAGAGTCCCAGGTCGATCCCGTAGTTCTGGCGCGACAGGCGGGTATAGTGACGAACCGTCTCCGGCTCCGTCAAACCCGGCAAGCCGATCCGCTCGGAGCGTTCCAGCCCACCCAGGCGGCAGGTGACTTGCGGAACGTCCGGCAAGTCGACACCGGCGCTCTCCCCGGCATCCAGTTCGAAGATCAGCGGCTCTTCCAGCATCAGCGCACGATTGCCGGTGACCGTGCCCGTATCGCCCGGCCCCTTGACCGGAGTGGATGGCTTCCAGCCGCTCTGGTTGATGGTCACTTGGCTACCTCCTTGAGCGCCGCTTCCAGCGCATCGAAATCAGCGTCCGTGGCGGTCTCGGTCACAGCCACCACCAGCCCCTGTTCGAGCGCATCCGCGCCTGGATAGAGCCGGCCCAGCGACACTCCGCCGAGCACGCCCTTTTTCACCATCGCGTGAACCGCCGGCCGCGCCTCGACCGGCAGCTCCAGCGTGAATTCATTGAAGAAGCTGTCGTTGACCAGCCGCACGCCCGGCAACACACTCAGCCGCTCGGCCAACTGCACCGCGCGGGCATGGTTGAGCTCCGCCAGCTGCCGCAGCCCCTTCTCGCCAAGAAGGGTCATGTGGATTGAAAAGGCCAAGGCGCACAGACCGGAGTTGGTGCAGATGTTGCTGGTCGCCTTCTCGCGGCGGATGTGCTGCTCGCGCGTGGAGAGGGTCAGCACGAAACCGCGCTTGCCCTCCGCATCGACCGTTTCGCCCGCCAGTCGTCCGGGCATCTGGCGAATATGCTTCTCGCGGCAGGCGAACAGGCCGACATAGGGGCCGCCGAACTGCAGTCCGACGCCGATCGACTGGCCCTCGCCAACCACGATGTCGGCGCCCATTTCACCCGGTGCCTTGAGCAGCCCCAACGCAACAGGCTCGGTGATCACCGCAATCAGCAGGGCGCCCTTGGCATGCGCCGCGTCGGCAATCGGCTGCAGGTCGGTGACCCGGCCGAGAATGTCGGGATATTGCACCACCACCGCGCTGGTAGCGTCGTCGATCGAGGCGATCAGATGGTCGGTGTCGGTCTCGGCCGCCAACTGCGGCAGCGCGCTCTCGAGCGTGTCGCCGGTGAACCGCGCCATGGTCTTGCACACCGACACATAATGCGGATGCAGGCCCGACGAGAGGATCGCCTTGGCGCGGCGGGTAATTCGTCGCGCCATGCCGATCGCCTCCCAGCACGCAGTCGAGCCATCGTACATCGACGCATTCGCGACCTCGCAACCGAGCAGCAGGGCGACCTGGGTCTTAAATTCAAACAGCACCTGCAGCGTGCCCTGCGCGATCTCCGGCTGGTAGGGCGTGTAGGCCGTCAGGAACTCGCCGCGCTGGATCAGGTGATCGACGCTGGCCGGGATGTGATGCTTGTACGCTCCGCAGCCGAGGAAGAACGGCGCTTCGCCGGCCGGTGTGTTCTTGCGGGCGAGCGCCGTCAGGTGACGCTCGACCGCCATTTCCGGCGCATGCATCGGCAGGCCGGCGATCGGACCGCTCAGCCGCGCGCTCTCGGGCACGTCGCGGAACAGCTCGTCGACCGAACTCGCGCCGATGGTTCCGAGCATAGCGCGGCGATCCGTATCCGAGAGGGGCAGGTAACGCATCAATTGGGCTTTCTCATCGTGAAGCGAAGCCGAACATAGTCGGCGATGTTTGAACCGAATCTGTTGGCCACAGCCCCGGCCAGCTCGGAACGCTCGTCCAGTGGTACTCCGGCGGCATCGAGCCAACCCCGGCGAAAGGTCAGGACCCAACCGTCGACGCCATGATCGATCGCGGTCGAGCGCGCGATCAATTCGGCCGTTACATCTCGGAAGCCAACGGCCTCATACAAAGCTGAAAACTCTTCGGCAGTGGGATACCAATTCGATTGATCGACCGGAGGACGATAGCCCCGGGCATCGAGTTCCGCATCGAGCGCCTCCCGCAGCCGCCGAAGGTTCCCCGCCCCGCCGAACTCTCCAACAAAACGGCCGCCGGGCTTCAGCGCGAACCAGATCGCCCGCGCCGCCCGTTCCTTGTCCAGCACCCAATGTAATGTGGCGTTGGAGAAGACCGCATCGAACGCTTCGCCGAACTTCAGCTCGGCTGCGTCCATCAGCCGGGCGTCCAACCCCTTGCTTCTTGCGGCACCGATCATCGATAGGCTGTTGTCGATGCCGACGACCTCCGCCCCGCGTTCCTTGATTTGCAGCGTCAGCGTTCCGTCACCGCAACCGACGTCCAGGACGCCTTCGCCAGGCTGCGGGTCGAGCAGGTCGAGCGCCGCCGCGCCGAGAGCAGGCACAAAGCCCCCGACCCGGGCATAGTCGGCTGCGTCCCACTTGCTGGTCGAGGCGAGCGTATCGATCAAAGCTTGGACGACCACTCGCGATAGCTGGATTCGTCCATCAAACCCTCGACTTCCGCCTGATTGCTGAGGCGCAGCTTGAAGAACCAGCCCTCACCCTCCGGGTCGGTGTTGATCAGCGCCGGCTCGTCCGCGATCGCCTGGTTGTTCTCGACAACCTCGCCGCTGACCGGCGAATAGACGTCGCTGGCCGCCTTGACCGACTCGACCACGGCGGCCTCCTCGCCCTTCTTCAGCTGCCGGCCGGGCGCCGGTGCTTCGGCGAACACGATGTCGCCTAGCGCGTGTTGCGCATGTTCCGAAATTCCGACGGTGGCGGTGTCGCCCTCCACTCGGATCCATTCATGCTCCTTGGTGAAATAGAGGCTCATGCCACTCAGCCTTTCTTGCGGTGGTAACGATGGGGAACGAACGGCGTCGGCGCGACCTCCGCCATGAAGAGCTTGCCACGCTGCTCGAGTGTCAGGCGGGTGCCGGGCTCAGACAGGGCAGCGGCGACATAGCCCATTCCGATCGGCTTCTGCAGCGAGGGCGAGAAGCCGCCGCTCGTCACCCGACCGACCTCATTGCCTTCGCTGTCCAGCACGCGTCCGCCCTCGCGGACCGGCTGCCGACCGTCGACGGTGAAACCCACTCGCTTGCTGACCGGTCCGGTTTCACGCTCGGCCAAGATGCGTTCGGCGCCCGCGAACCCCCCCTCCGTTCGGCGCCGCTTGCTGATGGCAAACCCAAGATCCGCCATCACCGGCGTGGTCTGCTCATCCAAGTCGTGGCCGTAGAGCGGCAGCCCGGCCTCAAGCCGCAGCGAGTCGCGTGCGCCGAGGCCGATCGGCTTCACTCGCTCGTCCTCGACGAGGCTGTCGGCCAGACGCTCCGCGTGACTGTTCAGGATCGACAGTTCGAACCCGTCTTCACCGGTGTAGCCCGATCGCCCGAAGCCCACCGCAACCCCGTTCCACTCGCGCGACGTGCCCTGCATGAAGCTGAGCTCTTCCGTCACGCCCGGAAACAGTAAGTCGATGACTTCGCATGCGCGGGGACCCTGCAGCGCCAGCAGAGCGCGGTCGGTCAGATGCTTGAGTGAGACCGAACTCGGCAGGCGCCCCGACAGACTCTCGATGTCGCCATGCTTGGTCGCCCCGTTCACCACCATATAGAAGGCCTCGTCAGCCCCTTGCGAGACATTGGTGACCATCAGGTCGTCGATAATCCCGCCGGCTTCGTTGAGCAGCAGCGAATAGCGGATCCGCCCCGGCTGGAGTCCCTTGATGTCGCCTGGCAACAGCGTCTCCAGCGCGTCCGCCACGCCAGTCCCGGTCAGCATCAGCTGGCCCATGTGGCTGACGTCGAACAGCCCGGCATGCTCGCGAGTCCACAGATGCTCGGCGATGATGCCCTCGTACTGCACGGGCATGTGATAGCCGGCGAAGGGCACCATCCGGCCACCGTGGGCCCGGTGCCAGCGGTCGAGCGGAAGAGTAAGGGTCGGCGTGTCGGCTTCGGCCATTGTTCAAGCGCTCCCGGCGTGTTCGTTCGGCGGCGGCGTCAGCGCCTCGTGTACGAACCCCCGTCTGTCGCTTGAAACCTGAGAGCTTTCCCGCCCTTGTCGGAGGCGGTTACCCCTTCGGCGGCCCCCTGCCGTCAAACTGGACAGGAGACGCTTTCCAGACTGTCCATGGCCCGCGCGGTCCCGTGTGCCTGAGAGATTCCGGGGGCGGTTGCTCCTTCGGCGCCGGCGTTTCCACCGAGCTCTCCCGCGCTTGGCCTCCGTCGGGCGAACCCTCAGGAAGACCTTGCGAGCCTTGGCGACCCCCCGCGCCCGAGTCAACGCGGAAGCGACAAGTCAGGGCAGATATGATACCGCGGGATCAGCACTCGACAAAAGGGGAGTCGATCATGCGTCGCCTATCGCTGCTTGCAAGCGTCGCCGCGCTCGTCGCCGGACCAGCCCAGGCCGACACGATCTGCGAATGGATGGACTTCGCGCAGAAGATCGAGTCTGCTTCATCGCCTCCGCCCGACGCACCACCCACGCCCGACCACCGCCCGGCCCAAAGCCAAGCTGCGCTTGCCATGTTCGAAGCATTGAACGCGATCGATCGTCGCTATTCTTCCTACCTCGGCATGGCGCCAGGCGATGCATTCGCCTCCCAGCAGGCAGCGGCCGTGACCGCCGCATACCAAGTCCTCCTGACCCATTATCCAGCACAGAAGAGCCAGCTGGAAAGCAGCTACGCGCTTGCCATGGATCAGGTTGCTGACCCGAAGGCACGGGAGTCCGGCCGGCAAATCGGGATGCAGGCCGCTGCTCTCGCGTTGAAAGCAGGTCTGATCGATCCGTCGGTCGCGCAGACCCCTTATCGCCCTTTTGCCAAGCCAGGCACCTGGGTTCCAACGGCATTACCCGTGTTTGAGCCGTTCGCGGTGGCGTTCAAACCCTGGTTCATGGCCCGTGCCGACAGCTTCCGGCCAGGCCCGCCGCCGGCCATGAGCAGCGCTCGTTATGCTCGCGACGTCGGCGAGGTGCAGCGGCTGGGTAGCACCAACAGCAAGGAACGGACGGCTCACCAGACGCTCATGGCGCGGTACCGGATCACCCCGGACATGATGCCGGCCTTACGCATGCAGGCGGATCAGAAGGGTCGGCGCCTAGTCGAGAATGCCCGCCTGTTCGCGCTCTACAGCATGGTTGCCGACGATGCCGGCATGGCCATGGCGGATGCCAAGCTGCATTATAATTATTGGCGGCCGATCACCGCCATCCGCAATGCCGCGGACGACGGCAATCCCAAGACCATGTCGGATCCTTCCTGGGTGCCGCTGATCAGAACGCCGAATCACCCGGAATACCCGTGCGGCCACTGCCTGTACGCCGGGGCAACTGGAGAACTGATGAAGGCCGTCGAAGGCAATCAGCCGGCGTGGGGTGTTCGAGTTGCATCGCGTTCCATCCCGAGTGCCGCGATCCAGGTTCTGCCCAGCTGGGACAAGTGGGTTGAGGAAGTCAGCTTCTCGCGCACCCTCGGCGGTGTGCATTACCGTTTCAGCAATGAGGTGGCCGAGGATATGGGCCGCCGCATCGCCCGGCTCGCCCTTTCCTCCGCGATGAAGCCGCTCCCGCCGGCCGAGGTCAGGCCCGCGGCGGACTAGCGGGTGGCGTTGTAGCGCAGCTGCTCGGCACTGAGCTGGAAGCCGACCAGATGCTCGAAGGTGGCGCGTGCCACGGCTTCGCGGATCTTGGGGTCGGACAGTGGATCGACGGCCGCATCGGCATCGCCCGGCTTGCGCTCGCGCTGCAATTCGCGGCGCACGTCTTCCGGTAGCGCGACGGCGCCGCGGGCGACGCGGACCACGGACTGGCTATTGGTCTGCGACCGAATGCTACCCGCCGCGAAATTCAACGCCACGGCCCCGACCTTCTTCGCGACCACGTCCGATCCGCCCTGCACTGCCACCGAGTAGAACGGCAACACGACCTGCCGCGCCTCAGCTACGTCCCGCCGGGTGGCCACCACGTTGAAGGTCGCGGTCGAGATCACGTTGGCAGCATCCTCGGTGCAGGTTGATCGCAGATTGGTGATCGTCGCGACCACGTCAAGCGCGGCCGCATCGGTTCGGCCGGCCGGGCTGAACAGCGTGATATCTCCAGTGGCGCCCGGGATCGCGACCTGCGGGCAGCCGGTACGCTTCAGATACACTCCGCCCGGGACCAGCTGGCGCTCGCGCGAGCAGGCGGACAGCGTCAGGGCCAAAACGAGCGGTAGAAGTGCGAGCTTCACGGAGCAGTTTCCTTCAGGCGGTGCGTGCTGTCTCATAGGAACCGCCTTTCAAGCTCGCAAGCGATGCCTTACATCGCGCCCATGCCCAGCACCCGACCGCCGCTTCATGTCGTCATCGCCGCTCCGCGCGGCTTCTGCGCCGGGGTCGACCGGGCTATCAAAATCGTGGAGTTAGCGATCGAGCGCTACGGCGCGCCCGTCTACGTCCGCCACGAGATCGTCCACAACAAGTTCGTGGTCGACCGGCTGCGGCAGCTTGGCGCGGTCTTTGTTGAAGAACTCGACGAGGTGCCGGACGGCGTTCCGGTGGTCTTTTCCGCTCATGGGGTCCCGAAGTCCGTGCCGCTCGAGGCGCAGGGGCGCGGGCTCGATTACCTGGACGCGACCTGCCCGTTGGTAAGCAAGGTGCACCGCCAGGCTCAACGGCTGATCGAGGCCGGGCGGCACATCATCTTCATCGGCCACGCAGGCCACCCTGAGGTGATCGGCACTTTCGGCCAGGTTCCCCACGGCGCCATGACCCTAGTGGAGACCGTGGACGACGTCGCCGAACTGCAGCCCGCGGATGCTGAGAACCTCGCATTTCTCACCCAAACGACCCTGTCGGTGGACGACACCGCCGCGGTGGTTGCCGCGCTCCAGCAGCGCTTTCCCGCAATCCGTGCTCCGCGCGGCGAAGACATCTGCTACGCCACGTCCAACCGTCAGTCGGCGGTCAAGCAGATTGCGCGACGCTGCGACCGCATGCTGGTGATCGGCGCGCCCAACAGCAGCAATTCGCTGCGGCTGGTCGAAGTGTCGGAGCGCGAGGGTGTGCCCGCTCGCCTGATCCAGCGCGCGGCCGAGATCGACTGGACGTGGATCGGCAATCCAGCAGTGATCGGCCTCACGGCCGGCGCCTCGGCGCCCGAAGTGTTGGTGCAGGAGGTGCTAGACGCCATGGCCGAGCGCTTCACCCTGTCGGTCGAGGAAGCCGCCCACATTCCCGAAGATCTCACGTTCAAGCTGCCTCGCGAACTGGTCGCCTGATTCTTTATGGCCGAACTGCCGCTGGTCCAGATGTTCACTGATGGCGCTTGCCGCGGCAATCCGGGTCCGGGGGGCTGGGGCGTGCTGATCCGCTCCGGCGAGCGCGAAAAAGAGCTGTCAGGCGGGGAGCCGCTGACTACCAACAACCGGATGGAGCTGCTCGCCGCCATTCGCGGGCTTGAGGCGCTGAAGCGGCCTTGTCGCGTGGCCCTGCACACGGACAGCATGTACGTCCGCGATGGGATCACCAAATGGGTCCACAACTGGCGCCGCAATGGCTGGCGGACCTCCGACAAGAAGCCGGTCAAGAATGCCGAGCTCTGGCAGGAGCTCTGCACCGCCACTGAGCCGCACCAAGTCGAGTGGAAGTGGGTTCGTGGCCACTCCGGCCACCCCGAAAACGAACGGGTCGACGTGCTCGCCTGCGCCGCCGCGGATGCCATGAAAGCCGCTTAGCCGAAGCGTTGAGGGTAATAGGGCCTTGGATCGGCCGGCATGGCTCCGTCGCCCAGGATCAGCGCTGCGCACAGCGCCGCCGCCGCCGGTGCGGTCTGGATGCCGTACCCACCCTGCCCCACGCACCAGAAGAACTGCGGCTCGGACGGATCGAAACCGAATACCGGGGCGCGATCGGGCGCGAAGCTGCGCAGTCCCGCCCAACTCCGCTCCACTCGCTCAACTGGCCAATCCACCACGCCCTCGAAGCGATCGATGGCCGTGGCAATGTCATATTCTTCCGGCGCGGCGTCACATGGCTCTGTGGTGATTTCGTCGTGCGGGCTGAGCCAGATCGACTGGTCACCCTCGCCCTTAAAGTAGAAATCGCCGGCGGCTCCGATGATCAAGGGCAGGGGGCTGAGCCCGCGTCGTCCGACGCGTAGCTGCACCATGGTTCGCCGCTTAGGTGCGACCCCGAGCGCTCGTACGCTACAGGCTGCGGCGACTTGGTCGGCCCAAGCCCCAGCGGCGTTCACGATAACGCTCGACCGCACCTGCTCGCCATGCTCGAACTCGGCCGTCCAGGCGTCCCCGTCGCGCCTTGCATTCACCAGACGGGCGTTCTCCCGGACTATACCTCCATCGCGGCGCAGTTCAGCAAGGTAGCCGGCATGCAGCCGGGCCACATCGATGTCGGCGAGTGCGGGCTCCCATAAGCCGTGCGTCCAATTTGGACGGAGCCCCGGCAGGCGTCGCTCCAGCTCTGCCCGGTCCAGCGGTTGCACAGCGCAACCCTCGACGATATCGAACCCGTCCGGCTCCGTTCCGAGATGGATCGCGCCCCGCGGGGAGAGGAAGCCGCCCGCCTGCAGTGCCGGGCGGCTGGCGCGGCTGAGCGGCGCCACCAGCGGCCCGCCATAGCCCTCATGCCAAAAGGCCGCGGAACGGCCGGTCGAGTGCCGGCCTGGCTGATCCTCCGCTTCGGCGATCAGCACCGACTTTCGAGGCGCAAGCGCGGCTCCCAGGCTCGCACCCGCGATGCCGCCACCGATGATGAGAACGTCAACGGACTGATTCACCCGGCTGCGGTTACGGTTTGATAAGGTCGGACGTCTAGGGCTGTTGTTCATGATGAATGACGAATTCACCTCGTGGCTGCCGACGGCGCTGCTGATCCTGTTGGCGCTGCTGCTGGTGCGGGTGGTCGTCACCGACCTCCGTTCGCACACCATCACCAATCGGCTGAACCTGACCATCGCGGCCTTCGCGCCACTATATTGGTGGTCGGTCGGTCTGCCGGTCTGGCCAAACATGGCGGTGCAGCTTGGCCTGGCCCTGGGCGTGTTCGTCGTCTTCGCGCTGTTCTTCTACGCCGGCATGATGGGCGGCGGCGACGTCAAGCTCGCCGCTGCGCTCGCCCTGTGGTTCGCACCGCTGGCCATGCTGAAGCTGGTCGTGATCATGTCGCTGGCAGGAGGCCTGCTGACGCTAGCCGTGCTCTGGCTTCATCGCCGGCGCAAGCAAGTGGGCAGGCCCAAGGTGCCTTATGGGGTGGCCATTGCGGCCGGGGCCTGGGTCATTCTCGCCCAACGATATCTTAACCATTTTGCCTGATGTCTGAGATGATTGAGGGGTTCCTCACAGTGGAGGCGGGTTCGCCATGGACGTGAAGAAGATTGCGCTGCTGATTGGAGCGCTGATGGTCGCGGTGGTCACCGCCGTGATGGCCAAGAATATGTTCACCGGCGCATCCGCGCCTGAAGCCAAGGCGGCCGCCGCGCCGCAGGGCCCCAAGATCCTCGTGGCCAAGAAGGCGCTGCCGGTCGGCACCATCGTCGACGCGGAGAGCTTCACTTATCAGCCTTGGCCGAAGGACCTCGTCCAGAACGCCTATTATCAGGAAGGCCAGCCCGACGCCGGTATGGACCAGCTGCTCGGCACCGTCGTCCGCAATCCGGTCACCGCCGGCCAGCCGCTGACCCGCGGCAACCTGGTCGGCCCGCAAGACCGCGGCTTCCTGGCTGCGGCACTTGCGCCCGGCATGCGCGCCGTCACCATCCCGATGCCGGACCGCACGGCCGGTGTCGCCGGCTTCGTTTTTCCGGGCGACCGCGTCGATGTGGTCCTGACCCAGCAGGTCGAAGGCGGCGGCGATGGACCCGCGCTCAAGGTCTCGGAAACAATCGTCCGCAATCTTCGCGTCTTGGCGCTCGATCAGCGGGTCGACTCCAAGGACAAGGACGGCAAGGTGCAGATCGTCAAGCCGGACACGGTCACCGTGGAAGCAACCCCACGGATTGCCGAGAAGATCGCCGTTGCGCAGACGCTCGGCACGCTGTCCTTCTCGCTTCGCTCGCTGTCCGATACGACCGCCGAGCTCGAGCGGGCGGTTGCCAGCGGTCAGATCAAGCTGCCCCAGGGCGCCAGCCCGGCCGAGGAGCGCAAAATGCTGCTCGCCATCGCCAGCCAGCCGATCGACACCGGCTCAACCTATACCACTGGCGGCGACGTTTCGCGCTTTCAGCGCCGTACGGTTCCGGCCAAGCCCGCTTCAAGCGGCGGAACGGTCTCTGTGTCGATGCCGGCGCCCGCCTCGGCGGGGGTTGGTCCCAGCGGCACCGGCCCAGTCCAGTCGGCCGGGCCGACGGTCCGCATCGCTCGCGGCAACAATGTCAGCTACGTTCCAGTGGGGGCTCGTTAAGATGACCGTTTCCAGCATTCGTCGCCAGTCGCGGCTCGGCGTCGCCGCCGCCGTTCTGGCCATCGCTTTCGGCACGGTCGGCGCTGCTGCGCCCGCTCTGGCCCAATCCGGTGCAGCCCGCCCGTCCGAAACGCTTAACCTGTCGCAAGGCACGGGAACGCTGGTTCGCCTGTCCACGCCGATGAGCGACCTGTTCATTGCCAATGACAGCGTTGCCGACGTGCAGGTCCGGTCGTCAAACCAGCTTTATATCTTCGGCAAAGCGCGTGGTGAGAC
>CADCWB010000082.1 GCA_902806295.1 uncultured Sphingomonas sp.
CAGCGCAAGAAGCTTTAGAGAAGCTAGCCGAAGACGCGGCATTCGATGTCGTGTTCAGTGACGTCGTGATGCCTGGTATGAGTGGCATCGAGTTTGCCAAACTCCTGCGTGAGCAATCACCAGAGCTGCCCGTGGTGCTGACAAGCGGTTACAGCCACGTTCTTGTCGACGAAGGCCGACACGGATTTCCGCTGCTGCAAAAGCCGTACTCAGCCAGCGACGTAGCGAGGGCGCTCAACGAGGCTCGTGAAGAAGAAAGAAGGTCTGCCCAATAGGCACCCAATCCACAGTGACGGCTACAGATGGCCGCGAGCAGCACATCGGCTTTCTGCCTTCGCAAGCTGGTGAACGACGTCCGCATGTACCCGCTCAACTAAGCAGTCCGACGTAGAAGGATATTGAGTTTGCGTGTGCTTGCGATCTGCTGACCCAAGCTCCAAAGCCAAGGGGTAGCGAGACAGCCGCCGGTCAGCACTGCCAGTAGTTGTCTCGGAGATTCTAGTGAGTTGGTCGTGAAAAGACGCACATTCCTGGCCGCGATGCCGCTGACCGCGCTTGCGATGCCCATGAGTCGCAACGCCGCCGCGCAGGGTTCGGCACCCGCGCTGCCGCCCCTGAGCCCGGCGCTCCCCGGCACCCAGCTCTACCCGGGCGTCGAAGCCGGCGACCGGCCGGTCGGTGCCAGCTTTTCAACCCGCTCCGAAGTCTTCGGGAGCAATGGCGCGGCCGCAACCAGTCACCCCCTAGCGACGCTTGCAGGCATCGAGATCCTGAAGAAGGGCGGCTCCGCCGTTGACGCGGCAATCGCCATCAACGCCGCACTCGGATTTCTCGAGCCGACAGCCAATGGGATAGGCGGAGACCTTTATGCCATGCTGTGGGACCCGGCCGCCTCCAAGGTCGTCGGCATAGCCGGGTCCGGCCGCTCGCCGCGCGGTCTTGGTCTGGAGACGGTACGCTCCCGCACTCGCAATGGCGTCCTCCCGCCCTATGGCGCGGTGACGGTCACGGTTCCGGGCACCGTCGACGCATGGTGGCGGCTTCACCAGCGCTACAGTAAGCTTCGTTGGGCCGAGCTTTTCGAGCCGGCGATTGCCTATGCCGAAGGCGGAGTCCCGCTGTCCCCAGTGGTCGCCTATTACATGAACAGGGCCATGGCGAACTTCGCCAGGCCGGGCCAGGGCATCGAGGAGATCGCCAACGCCAAGGCTACCTATGCCTCGGGCGAGCGGGCCCGGGCCGGCGAGATCTTCCGCAATCGGGACCTCGCGCGGACCTACCGGATGATCGCGCAAGGAGGACGGGACGCCTTCTACGAGGGCGACATCGCGCGGACGATCGAGGCCTATTTCAAGCGTATCGGTGGTTGGCTGACCAGGGCCGACCTCGCCGCTCACCGGAGCAATTGGAGCGTTCCAGCCATGACGACCTACCGGGGCGCCGGGGTCCATGCTCTGGCGGAGAATACGCAAGGACTGGCCACCCTGCAGATTCTAAACATGCTGGAGCGCTTCGATGTGCGCGGAGCGGGATTCCAGTCGGCACTCGCCATCCACTTGGGAGCCGAAGCCAAGCGCCTTGCCTATGAGGATCGCGCCCGCTGGTTTGGCGATCCGGATTTCTCGAAGGTCCCTGTCGAGTGGCTGATCTCCAAGGCCTATGCGGCGGAGCGCGCCACGCTCATCAGGCCGGACCGGATCAACCCCAGCGTTCGCCCGGGCAATGCGCCGAGCCAGGGTGACACCACCTACTTTTCCGTGGCCGACCGGAACGGAATGATGGTCTCCATAATCCAATCCAACTTCCGCGGCATGGGCTCGGGCCTCGTGCCCGACGGGCTCGGCTTCATGTTCCAGGATCGGGGCCAGCTGTTTACGCTGCAGGACGGCCATCCCAACGTCTATGCGCCAGGCAAGCGGCCGTTCCAGACCATCATTCCCGGCTTCGCCACCAGGGGCGGCAAGCCATGGCTGTCGTTCGGCGTCATGGGCGGGGGCATGCAGCCGCAGGGTCAGGCGCAGATCATCATGAACCGGGTCGACTTCGACCTCGACAGCCAGGCGGCGGGCGACGCGCCCCGCTGGCAGCATGAAGGCTCGTCGGAGCAGATGGGCGAGGATGACAAGGGCGTGGGTGTGACGGGGCTGCTCCGGCTCGAGACGGGAGTGCCCGACGCGACGGCATCCAGGCTTGCCGAGATGGGCTGGCGGATCGGCCCGTCGGACGGCGGGTTCGGCCGCTATTCGTCCGTCGAACGACGCGAAAGCGGAGGCGCGCTCGTCTATGCCGCCGCCTCGGACGTACGCGCGGACGGGATCAGCCTTGCTTATTAAGCTCGCACCCGGAGGAGGAAGGATGACGAGACATATCGTCGCGGGAGCAATGGCGGCGGCGCTGCTCGCCTCTGGGGCAGCGGCCCAGGAGGATCGGCCCGCTTATGTTCGCGCGCTTGCGGCAGGTTATAAGGCGGCCTTCACCTGCAGCAACCTGTTCAATGGTGGGATCACGCCGGAGCAGACCGAGGCCGACGACCTTCGCGGCACTTATCCCAACCTCACCCCTCTCTTCGCATCGCTGATGGCCTCCGTCGATCGGGATCGGCGGATCGTCTCGGTGCCCTATGATCCCGCAATGCCGCCGAGGATTGCTGCCTGGCGTCCTGGTCTCGGCTGCACGCAACTTCCGATCGGCGCCACCCTTGAGGCAGTGTCGGCCCTGCCGCAGCTGAGCCTGAGCGTCCCCAACTTCGACGCCAGACCTTGGCCCATCGGCGACCGGCAAGCGACAGCCCGGCCGAGCGGGGACGAGGCCTCGATCAGGCAGGCGGTTGCCGCAGCCTTCGACCGCCGCACCTATGGGCAGGGCAGCGAAACCACGGCCGTGCTTCTCGTCGAACGAGGCCGCATCGTGTCCGAGCGCTACCGCCCGGACCTCACCATGCACAGCTCACAGCGCACTTGGTCGGTGGCGAAGAGCATCGCCGGGACAGTCGTCGGTGCTGCCGCGCACAAAGGCTTGCTGGACGTCAAGGCGCCCGCCCCCGTTCCCGAATGGCAGCGGGCCGGGGACCCTCGCAAGGCGATCACCACCGAACAGCTGCTCCGCATGGCAAGCGGCCTCGACAGCGAGCATGCCGGCAATCGGACCGACGCCTTGTACTTCGGCGGGATCGCCCTTGCCGACCAGGCGGCGAGCCTGCCACTGGTGAGACCGCCCGGAACCGAGTTCCGCTACGCGAACAACGACACGGTGCTCGCCGTCCGCGGCCTCCAGCACCTTCTTGGCGACGGCGCAGCCTCCCTGCGCTTTCCCTTCGAGTCCCTGTTCTGGAAGATTGGCATGACCCGGACCGTGCCGGAGACGGACTGGCGCGGCCATTTCGTGCTGTCGAGCCAGGTCTGGACCACGGCTAGGGACTTGGCCCGCCTGGGACTGCTGCACCTCGAGGACGGAGTTTGGAACGGAGAGCGCATCCTGCCAGCCGGGTGGACCGACTATGTGCGGAGCCATGGGGCAGCCCAACCGGCCTCCGGCTTCGGTTACGGCGCGACCTGGTGGACGTTCCCCAGGAGCTCCGGACTGCCGGCGGATGCCATCGTCGCGCAGGGCAACAGGGGGCAATATGTCGTCGTGATCCCCTCCCGCTCGCTTGTCATCGTCCGGCGCGGCTTCGATGGCACCGGCATGAACTTCGATATCGCCAAGTTCACGACAGATCTGCTCGGCGCTTTCGACAAGCGCTGAAGGGGCTCGGACTTCCGCGCTTGCCCGCGCTGCTTCAGGAGGCAGCCGCGCGGGTCTTGGCAATATAGTCGTCCACCAGCTCGACGAGGACGTCGAGCGGCACGGAGCCATTCTCCAGCACCACGCCGTGGAAGTCGCGGATGTCAAAGCGGGGCCCGAGCGCCTGCCGCGCACGGTCGCGCAGCTCCAGGATCTTGAGCTGTCCGATCATGTAGCTGGTCGCCTGCCCCGGCCAATTGAAGTAGCGCTCGACCTCCTTGGTGGCGTCGCGCTCCGACAGCAGGGCGTTCTGGAGAAAATACTGGATCGCCTGTTCGCGGGTCCATTGCTCCGAATGGATGCCCGTGTCGGTCACCAGCCGGACCGCGCGCCACAGCTGCGTGGAGAGCATGCCGAACTCTGAGATTGGGTCCTCGTAGAAGCCCATCTCCTTGCCGAGGCCCTCGGAATAGAGCCCCCAGCCCTCAGCATAGGCGCCGTAGCCGCCGAAGCGCCTGAACTTCGGAACGCCCGGAAGCTCCTGGGCAAGCGCAATCTGGAAGTGATGGCCCGGCGCGCCTTCGTGATAGCTGATGGCCTCCGTCTGGGGCTTCAGCACCTGGTTCATGTCGGCCAGGTTGACGTAGTAGATGCCGGGCCGTGACCCGTCTTCCGACGGGCTGTTGTAGAAGGCGACCGGAGCGGTCTCCTGCCGCCAGGTCTCGACCGCGCGGACCTCCAGCGGAGCCTTCGGCAGTCGGCGAAAATATTGCGGCGCCTTAGCCATCACCTGCGCAATATAGCGCTTCGCATCGGTGAGATATTGCTGACGCCCGGCCTCCGTATTCGGATACTTGTACTGCCGACCGCTGGTCAGGTGCTTGAAGAAGTCCTGCAGCGAGCCCTTGAAGCCGACTTGCGTCTTGATCCGCTCCATCTCGCCATGGATGCGTGCGACCTGCTGGACGCCGATCTGGTGGATCTGGTCGGCCGTCAAATCCGTGGTGGTCGAGTTGCGCAGCCGATTGGCATAGAAGTCGGACCCCTGCGGCAGGGACCAGGCCCCGCGATTGCCGCGGCTTTGCGCCTCTAGCGCATTCCACGTCTGGAGGAAGGTGCGGTAGCCGCGCTGGACCGGTCCGGTAAGCGCCTCGCGCGCCTCGGCGACGAGGCGGTCCTTGTCGGCCTGCGGAACGTCCAGCTTTGCCACCTTGGACTTGAAGTCGGCGAAGACGGGCGTGTCGGCGCCTGTCCCAAAGGGCGCTCCGGCCAGCACTCGCTGGGTATCGGCCCGGACCGGCGCGAAGTTGAAGCGGGACGGCACGATCCCCATGCTCGCCTGCTGCCGAATATTGGCCGTGATCTCGTTCATTACCCGCTCGATCTCGCGAAGGCGGGCGATGTAGGCCTGGGCGTCCGCGACGCTGGAGACGCGGTGCTGGTTGATCAGGAAGACGGGAAGGGACCCGGCCGGGCTGCCGTTAGTGCTCGCGGGGAAGCTGTGCCAGCGCCACTGGAAGTCGGCGATGTCCTGCTCGATCTCTTCCTCGAAGAGGCGATAGCTGAGCCGGCTGGCGGGGCTCAGCCGTGCGGGATCGAACTGGGCGCGCAGCGCCGCGAGCTGCCGCCTCGCAAGAGCCAGCCCCTCCTGGCGGTAGGCGTCGGTGTAGTTGTTCAGCCGGTCATATTGCTCCTTGCGGCCAAGCCCGGTCAGCCCCTGCGGCGAGCGAGCGAGTTGCTCTTCGAAGGCCGCATCGAGGAAGGCCATCAGCCTCTGGTCTTCGGCGGCCGGATCCGTTGCTGAGACTGCGGGAATGGTAGCCGCAGCAGCGGCCTGCGACATGGTCACGACCGAGCCGGTCTGCGTCGACTGCATGCAAGCCGAGGTGGAGAGAAGCAGCGAGAGCAGCAGAAGTGGCTTCAAAGGGAGATACTCCTCAATCGGTCATGAGGTGATTAGCACAGCGGAACGACCATGCCAGTCGAGATCCACGTAAAGTCAGGCGCTTCGTGCCGCTGCCCGGGTCGTGCGCGCCGCCACCTGCTGCTCAAGGATCGTCAGCGGCATCGAGCCGAGCAGCAGGACTTGGTGGAACTCCTTTAAGTCGAAGTGCGAGCCGAGCTTGGCGCGAGCCTCGTCGCGGAGCCGGAGCCATACCGTGTGGCCGATCTTATAGCTCAGCGCCTGGCCCGGCCAAGCCGTGTAGCGGTCGATCTCGTTCTGGCCCCGCCGCCTGGCGATGCCGGTGGTCTTAAGGAAATATTCGGTGGCATGCTCGCGTGACCAGCGCTTGGCGTGCATACCCGAATCCACCACCAGGCGAGTGGCCCGGAACAGGAAGGATTGCAGCATTCCGGCCCGCTCCAGTGCGCGGCCATTGAACATGCCGAGTTCGTCCGCCAGCTGCTCGGCATAGAGAGCCCAGCCCTCCGAATAGGCCGAATAGCCGCCGAACCGTCGTATCAGCGGGATTTC
>CADCWB010000083.1 GCA_902806295.1 uncultured Sphingomonas sp.
CACCCTTCCTCGCGATGATGGCGGGCCCGATCGAGCGCTATCTGCGCTCCAAGGGCGGCGACCTCCTGCTTGAAGACCGCACTAAGAGCTAGGCCACGCTTGATACCGCGCGGCACCGCGTTAGGCTCTCCAGCCAGATGGGAGCAACGCAGATGCGCAGTTTCGCGGTGATCGGGTCGGGACCGGCGGGCTTCTACACGGCCGAGGCGCTGGCCAAGACATATGGCGAAAGCGCTCGCGTCGACATCCTGGACCGGCTGCCAGTGCCCTACGGCCTGATCCGCTTCGGCGTCGCGCCCGACCACCAGTCGATCAAGGCGGTGGCCAAGCGCTACGAGAAGGTCGCATTGGCATCGGGCGTACGCTTTTTGGGCAATGTGCATCTGGGTGCCGATGTCTCCGTCGAAGAACTGCTCCACTATTATGATGCGGTGGTGCTGGCGACCGGAGCACCCAACGATCGTCGGCTCGGCATTCCCCGTGATGATTTGCCAGGAGTGATCGGCTCGGCAGCGTTCGTCGGCTGGTACAACGGCCACCCGGACTTCGCCGATCTCCAGCCGCCCCTGCATGTCAGTCATGCCGCGGTGATCGGCAACGGCAATGTCGCCTTGGACGTCGCCCGTATCCTGTCCAAGACGCCGGACGAGTTCGCCGGGTCGGACATCGTCGGGCATGCCTTCCAGGCGCTGGCGTGCTCCTCCATTCGGACCATCACCCTGCTCGGCCGGCGAGGGCCGCACCAGATCGCCATGACCCCCAAGGAGCTGGGCGAGCTTGGTCATCTCGAGGAGGCCACGCCGGTGGTCGATCCCGCCGATCTGCCGCTGGAGCAAGACGACACTGTGCTGGAACCGGGCCAGCGCAAATCCGTTGCCCACCTCCGCGAGTTCGTCGCTGCTGGACCGGACGACCGCAAACCCAAGCGCATCGTCTTCGACTTCTTCGCCAAGCCGCTCGCTGTTGAGGGCGAGGGCCATGCTGAACGCTTGCTGGTCGAACGCACGCGATTGCTCGACGACGGAACTGCCGTGGGTACCGGCGAGACCTATTCGTTGGAGGCCGGACTGGTGGTCAGCTGCATCGGCTATGCGACGCCGCCGATCCCCGGCGTGCCCTATGACGAACGGCTGGGGCGGTTTCCCAACCAGGGCGGGCAGATTGGCGAGCGGCTCTATGCCGTTGGGTGGGCGCGGCGTGGGCCCACGGGCACGATCGGGACGAATCGACCCGACGGGCAGGAGGTGGCCGAACAGATCGCGGCGCTGCTTCCGCCCGACGGCGAAGGTTCGGGCCGCAGCGGGCCGGACGGCCTCGACCGCCTGCTCGCCAGCCGCGGCTGCGATCCGGTGCCATTCTCCGACTGGCAGAAGATCGAAGCGGCCGAAGTCGCCGCCGCTCGCGCCGGAGCTCCGCGCGAGAAGCTGGTTCGAGTCGAGGAGTTGCTCCGCGCCGGCGGTCACTGACGGCAGTCGTCGGGGGCGAACAGGACTGGGTTGCGCTTTATTCGCCGCCTGCCTAAAGCACCCCCGCCTTGGCTCCCGCATGACCTGTGGGTTCCGGTCGGGGAGTAGCTCAGCCTGGTAGAGCACTGTCTTCGGGAGGCAGGGGCCGGAGGTTCGAATCCTCTCTCCCCGACCAATTACTCGCCTGAAGGCAAGCGTCCGGGGGACGCTTGCGGCGAGTTGACCCCCAAGTGCAGCGAAGCGTCGGCCCTTGAGCACGTTCCCAGATAGTCGCGCAGCGATAATCAAGACGCAGCAGCCGAAGCGCTAGCTGACATTGGCTAAACGCATCCTTAGCCATTCGCCGCTAAGCAAAATCCATGAACGCTCCCGGCGCGCTTACTAAGGTCGACCGCATCCGCCTGCGCGATGGAGACCGCTGCTGGCTGTGCAACGGCAAGCTCGACTTCCAGGCGGTCCCGAACACGAACAAGGCGCCGACGATCGAGCACCTTATCGCCAAATCGACCGGCGGCACGGGTGCGCTCGGTAATCTCGTTCTGACCCATGCCGGGTGCAACAGGCAGCTTGGCGCGAGACCGATCGAGGACAAGCGTCGGCTGCGGGTCAAGTACCAAGCCGCGCGTGAGCGGGCGCATGCGGCGCGGGAGGTATGCGCCTCTACTCCGATGGAGGAAGGCGGACGCAAGCAACTCGAGCGCTCGATACCGCCCGAGTCGTCGAGTCACGGGCGAGCGCTTCGTCGCTGGCAGGCCTGGGCTGCAATGGCGGCCGGCACTGCGCTGCTAGCAGTCGGCTTCGCTGCGGGGATGTTGGTCGCTCGATAGCCGTGGAGCGCCGACAAGCGCCGCCTAGCTCGCGAACGCCGGGTCCAGCCGGTACGCCTTCCTCAGCAATGCCGGCCAGGCCAGCAGCTTGGCCGCGACCTTTAGTCCCATTGCGCCCTGCTGCGCCGCGACTTCGGGCGTTCCTTGGGGCGGGTTGTTGATGCGATCGCCGGCGGATAGCGCGTAGATCTGCGCTTCACAGGCGCGCTCCAGGAAGTAGATCCGGATGAAGGCTTCCCCCACGCTCTCGCCAACTGCAAGGGTGCCGTGATTGCGCAGCAGCATGGCGCCCCTGGTGCCGAGGTCGGCGACGATCCGCTCGCGCTCCTCGAGGTCGGTCGCGACCCCCTCATAGTCATGAAACGACAGGTCGCCGCGGATCAGCATGGCGGTCTGGGTCAGCGGCAACAGCCCCTCCTCATGCGCCGCAACCGCCTGGCCGTGCGGCGTGTGGAGGTGGATGACCGCATGGGCGTCCTCCCGCGCCATATGCACGGCGGAGTGGATGGTGAACCCGGCCGGATTGGTGATGAACGGGGTCGGTTCGACCGGATTGCCGTGGATGTCGACCTTGATCAGGGCCGAGGCCGTCACCTCCTCAAACATCAGATTATAGGGATTGAGCAGGAAGTGGTGCTCAGGTCCGGGGATGCGAACGCTCATGTGGGTGAAGATGAGATCGTCCCAGCCATAGTGCGCAACCAGCCGGTAGGCGGCGGCAAGATCCACGCGAAGCCGCCACTCCTCGTCGCTGACCCTGCCCTTGAGGCTGGGAACCTCCACGCTGGCGAGCGGAGCAATGTCGGACATGCCGGCATTGATGGTGTCGGCACGGTTCATGCGGGCTGCTCCTGTCGGTCGGGGTGGGCGGCGGCAAAGGGAGGCAGGGCGCTGGCGGCTTCGTCGGCGCGGAGAAGGGTGGGGTAAGGCTCCAGCGGCACCTCGAACCGGCGTGCGTTGAACAGCTGCGGGACGAGGCAGACGTCGGCCAGCGTTGCGGTGTCGCCATGCAGAAAGCGCCCGGCGCGGGGTGCGGCCATGGCTTCGAGCGCGGCCAGCCCCTCGGCTACCCAGTGCCGGTACCAGCCGTCGACCTCCGCCTGGTCATGCCCAAGTTCGCTCTTCAGATACTTCAAGACCCGCAGATTATTGAGCGGGTGGATGTCGCAGGCGACCAGCAGCGCCAGGCTGCGAACGTGGGCGCCCTCCGCCGGATCGCGTGGCATCAGCAGCGGCTCAGGAAAGCGCTGGTCGAGATAGACCATGATACTGAGCGACTGGGTGAGCCGAAGGCCGTCAATCTCCAGCATCGGCACGAACCCCTGTGGGTTGAGCGCGCGATACTCAGCGGACTTCTGCGCACCCTCCGCCAGACCGACCGAGTGCTGCTCGTACTCAACGCCCTTGAGGTTGAGCGCGATCCGCACCCGATAGCTGGCGGAGGAACGGAAATAGTCGTGGAGGATCGGGCGGGTCATCGCTGGGCCTCCACGATCGCGCTTGAGGTGACAAAGGTAACACCTACGTCACATCGATTCACTGCCTTCCGCGCGACCGCTGCGAACGGCTGGAGATCGGTCCGGAGGAAACTCGCCATTGATCGGATTTGGCACCGCGCGGCCGTATAGGACAGCGAAATATCAGCTCAGGAACGGCGCGACCACTTCCGGCGGAACCCGGATCGGGCGCCCGGCTGCCTTGTCGATGATGGCCCATACGGTGCGTGCCTTGACGCAGGTCTTTCCGTCGGGGCCGGTGAACTCCATCAGGCGGTCGAACTTGGCGCCCTTGGGAGCTTCGCCGACCCAGGTCCGGCCGGTCACCACATCGCCGACAAAGGCGGGGCGGAGGTAATCGATTTCGTGGCGAACGATGACCCAGAAATAGTCCTCGGCATGCGTCGGGTCCGCCAGGCTGTATCAATGGGCCAGCGCGACCTGCTGGATCCACTGCACCCACACCGCATTGTTGACGTGCCCGAGCTCATCGATGTGCTCGGGCAAGGCGGTGAGCTGCAGTGAGAAGGAAGGGTTCACAGGCCCTCACCCTCCCACTGCTGCGCAGCGAGGCCCTCCCTCTCCCGCAAGCGGGAGAGGGATAGTCACTTCGCCCCGCCGTTCTGGGTCAGCACGAAGGCATAGGCCTCGGCCTGTTCCTTGAGGCTCTCCCACCGGCCCGACTTGCCGCCATGGCCCGCGCCCATGTTGATCTTGAGCAGCAGCAGCTTGTTGTCGGTCTTGGTGTCGCGCAGCTTGGCTGCCCACTTGGCGGGCTCCCAATAGGTGACCCGCGGATCGTTGAGGCCGCCGGTGATCAGCAATGGCGGATAGGCCTGAGCCTTCACCTGGTCGTAGGGCGAGTAGCTGCGCAGATATTCGAACGCGACCTTGTCGGTGATCGGATTGCCCCATTCGGGCCACTCGCCCGGAGTCAGCGGCAGGCTGTCGTCCAGCATGGTGTTGAGCACATCGACGAACGGCACGTCGGCTACCACCGCCCCGAACAGCTCGGGGTTGGAGTTCACCACCGCACCCATCAACTCGCCGCCAGCCGATCCGCCCTGAGCCGCAATCTTGCCGGGCGAAGTGAACTTCGCCCCGACCAGCCCTTTGGCGGCATCGACGAAGTCGTTGAAGGTATTGGTTCGCTTGGTCAGCTTTCCGTCCAGAAACCACTGGTAGCCGAGATCGTCGCCGCCGCGGATGTGGGCAATGGCATAAGCGTAACCGCGGTCGAGCAGGCTCAAGCGCGAAGCCGAGAAGCTGGGCGGGATGGCGTAGCCGTATGCCCCGTAGGCATAGAGGAACAGCGGTTGTCTGCCGTCCTTGCGAAAGCCTTTCTTGTAAACCACCGAGACCGGCACCTGCTTGCCGTCGCGGGTCGGCAGCATCAGCCGCTCGGTGGCATATTGCGTGGCGTCGTAACCGGTTGGGATTTCCTGCACCTTCAAGGTGGTGAGCTTGTCCGCCTTCGGGTCGTAATCGTAGACCGTGCCCGGCGTGACCATCGAGCTGTAGCTGAGGCGGTAGGCGGCGGGCGCATATTCGGGGTTGCTGCCGAAGCCGGCGTTGTAGCTCGCCTCTGCGAAGGGGATGCGCTCTTCCTTGCCGCCAGCGTAATCGCGCAGCAGCAGCTGATCGAGGCCGTCGACGCGAGTTGTCAGCGCCAGGTGATCGCGAAAGCTGGTCAGCCCGCGCAGATAGGTGCGGTCGGACCCTGGAACGACTTCGGTCCACTTGGCTGGCGACTTGGGATCGGCCGAGACCACGCGGAAGTTGACGTGGTTGTCGTTGGTCAGGATCCACAACTTACCGTGCGCTGCGTCCGCCTGATACTGGCGGTCCTTCTTGCGCGGGCTGATCAGGGTTAGCGGCTTCGTCGGATCGGAGGAAGGAACGAAGCGCGCCTCGCTGGTGGTATTGTCGCCCGCCGAGATGAAGATCAGGCTCTTGTCCTGGCTCTGCCCGACCCCGACCGAAAAGCCCTTGTCCTGCTTCTCCTCGTAGAGCGTGCGGGTCTGCTCGAGCGGTGCGCCAACCCGGTGGTAGCGCGCCCGGTAGCTGCGCCAGTTCTCGTTGACCTCGGTGAAGACCAAGCCCTTGCTGTCGCTGGTACAGACGGGCGAACCAATGCCGACGGCCGTTACGGTCTCCAGAACCTTGCCCGAAGCTAGGTCGCGGACGCGCAGCTTGAACCGCTCGGAACCGTCGTCGTCCACCAGCGTGGCGGCCAGGCGGCCGTCCGGGCTAACCTCCATCGCGCCCAGGCGGAAGTATTGCTTGCCGGCGGCTTCCTTGACCTCGTCAAGGATTAGCTGGTCGGGACCGCCGGCCGCAGGCTTGCGGTACCACTGGCGATATTGCGCGCCGGGCTGGAACGCCCACCAGTAGAGATATGCACCGTCCTTGACCGGCACGGAGGCATCGTCCTCCTTCTGTCGGCCCTTCATCTCATTGAACAAGGTGTCGATCAGCGATTGATGCGGCGCCTTCCAAGCGTCGAAATAGCCATTCTCCTGCTTGAGGTACGCCAGCACGTCGGCGTCATCGACTTTGGGATAATCCTTGTCGCGCAGCCAGGCATAGGGATCCTCCACCCGGATGCCGTGGCGTTCGTAGCTGTAGGGCCGCTGCTCGGCCTTGGGAGGAGCGGGGAGGGTCGCGGTCATGGGGGCTTTCTGGGCTGGTGCGGAGATTGGCATGGCCGCCAGAGCTGCTGCAACAAGAAGATAGTGGCGCATGGTCTCTCCAAAATAGGTTGCGTGCTTCTTCACCGACAAGTGGCTGCTGCGTCC
>CADCWB010000084.1 GCA_902806295.1 uncultured Sphingomonas sp.
ACCGCGAGGAATTATGCTCGCATGCGTATATTGGCTCTAGCCTCCGTGCTCGCCCTCTCCGCCTGCGCCACGCCGCAGGAGCGGATCGCCGACGCACTGGTCGGTTATGGAATTTCTCCCAATCAGGCACAGTGCGTTGGCGGACGGCTGCAGAGCCGGCTGAGCCTTGGCCAGCTCCAAGAACTCGGCCGACTTGCCCGTGCCTACCAGCAGAACGATCCCAACCCGGGCGCGCTCACTCCCACCGATCTCATCCGGGTCGCGAGCCAAGTGCGCGACGCGCGCGTTCCGATCGAAGTCGGCAAGGCGGCGGCCGGCTGTGGACTGATTTCAGGCGGGCCGCTCGGCATGCTCAGTGCGGTGGTGGGCCGCTGATCAGACCCGGTCGGCGTCGTACGGAGTGCCATCCTTGCGCGTGTAGCGTCCGTCCGACGTGAACAGCATGTCGATGTCGCTGTAACCGCCCCCGGTCCGCTCGCCCCCGCCCACCACCACGAACACGCAGTCGGCATCGCTCTCGTTGCGCAAGTGATGTCCGATCCCAGTGCCCTTGCACCAGGCCGCGCAGTCTCCGGCGCGGAGGACCGTTCGACCGGAGTCTTCGACCAGCACGGCTTCACCCGACAGCATGACTAGGAACTCGTCCTCGCCGTCGTGCCAGTGTCGCTGCGAGGACCAGGCGCCGGGCTTCAGCACCACATGACTAACTCCAAAGTCGTTTAGGTCGGCGGCCGGACCAAGCCGACGATACCAACGCCCTTTGACCTCACGATCAAACGGCGGCGGATAGCCCGTTCGATCGATCTGCTCGATACTCTCCAGCTCCAGTTTCGGCATTGCTCTCCCCTGTGCTAGCGCCTGTGCTCATGCCCATCATCGACCCGGTCGAGCTCGCCGCCAAGCTGATTTCCGTCCCCTCCATCACGCCGGCCAGCGGAGCGGTGTTCGACGTGCTGGATGAGACGCTGACCGCCCTCGGCTTCATCGTGCACCGCTTCACCACTGGCGAAGCGCCCGATGGCCCGACCGAGAACATGGTCGCTATCCGTGAAGCCGGACCCGGCCCTCACTTCGGCTTCGCCGGCCACCTCGATGTCGTTCCACCCGGCGAAGGTTGGAGCGGCGATCCCTTCCTTGCACGCATCGATGCCGGCCGCCTGATCGGCCGCGGCTCGAACGACATGAAGAGCGCGATCGCCGCGATGGCGGCTGCGACCGCGGCGCTGGAGCAGCAGCGCGGCACCCTGTCGTTCCTGATCACCGGCGACGAGGAGGGCTATGCCACTTACGGCACGCCGCGCATCGTCGATTGGTTGAACCAGCGTGGCATCCGCCCAGACATGATCCTGATCGGCGAGCCTACCTCCGAGCAGCGGCTCGGCGACACGGTCAAGATCGGCCGTCGTGGCTCGGTCAACATGTGGATCGACGTGCCGGGCACGCAGGGCCACGTCGCCTATCCACACAAGGCGGACAATCCGGTCGGCAAGCTCGCGCGGATCGTCGCCGCCATCGACGCCATTCACCTCGATGATGGGACTGACGCATTTCCCCCGTCGAACCTGGAGTTTACCAGCCTCGATACGCCCACTCACGCCAGCAACGTCATCCCAGGTGGAGCCACGGCGCAGCTCAACATCCGCTTCAACAACCTTCAGCATGGGCCTGACCTCGTGCAGCAAGTCACGGAGCGGGCGCAGGCGATCGAGCCTCGGGCCGTGGTGCGGGCGCGCATCTCCGGAGAAGCCTTCCTCACTCCACCCGGCGAGCTCTACGATCTGGTAGTCGGCGCGATCGAGACCGAGTGCGGCATCAGCCCGGCGCTGTCCACTAGCGGCGGCACCTCGGATGGCCGCTTCCTGATCCAGCTCTGCCCCGTGGTCGACTTCGGCCTGCCCAACGCGACCATGCACAAGCTCGACGAAAGCGCGGCCGTCGAAGACATCCACGCGCTGACCCGCATCTACGGCCGCATCATCGCCAAACTGCTCGGCTAGCCCCGAGCGAGGGACCGGCCACTCCGCTCCGCATTGCTGGACCAGGCATCGAACTCGGTCTCGAACATCGGCTGGGCGAAGACGAAGCCCTGGACCGTGTCGCAGCCCATTGCTCGCAGGATGTCGGCCTGACCGACCTTCTCCACCGCCTCGGCGACGACTTCGCAGCCGACGCCCTTTACCAGATGAATGATCGCCTGCACCATCACCCGCGCCTTTTCGCAGGTTTCGATTTCGGAGATCAGCGTCGGGTCGAGCTTGACCCGGTCGAGCGGCAGCGTCCGCAGGCGCGAGATGTTGGAATAGCCGGTGCCGAAGTCGTCCAGCGCGATCGTTGCTCCTTCGCTCCGGAGGGCAGCGATCTCGGCCAACACCGTCGGTGAGCACTCCATCGCGCAGCTTTCGGTAAATTCCAACTCCACCTGGCTCAGTGGCACTCCTTGCGCGACAAAGGCGTCGCGCAGGCGAGTGAAGAAATCCGCTCGGTCGAGCTGCCGCGGACTGACGTTGAAGGCCAATCGCCGGGTCGTACCGCCCGCCTCATTCCACGTCGCGAGCAGCGCAGCGACCTCGGCGATTACCCAATCGCCGATCTCACCGATGATCCCGGTCTGCTCGGCGACGCTGATGAAGCTCGCCGGCGGGCGCATTCCTTCCTCGGGATGGTTCCAGCGCAGCAGGGCCTCAGCCCCGGTGATCTCGCCGGTCATCAGGCTAAGCTGTGGCTGCAGCGCCAGTAGGAACTCGCCGCGCTGCACCGCTTCCGTCAGCGCCTTCTCGGTCTCGATCTTGCGGCTGTGTTCGGCCGCCAACGCTTCGCTGAAAAGGCAGTGCTGGCCGCCCCCACGCCGCTTCGCGTGGTACATGGCGATGTCGGCCGACTTCATGAGGCTTTCGATGCCAGTCGAGTGGCGCGGTGACATGGAGACCCCGACCGATGCACCGATGTCGATGCTGTGACCATGCAGCTCGAAGGGTTCGCCGATTGCCAGCACCACCCGGCGCCCGACCCGGTCGATCTCGGCATCGTCTTTGACGTCCGGGAAGAATAGCGTGAATTCGTCGCCTGCAAGCCGCGCCAGCAATGGCCGGATGCCCGAGCCAGTACTTTCGCCGTTGACCACCACCCGCAGGCGATTGGCCACCATCACCAGCAGCTGGTCGCCGCGAGCGTGGCCGAGGCTGTCGTTCACCGCCTTGAACCGGTCGAGATCGACGAACAGCAACGCTCCGACCTGACCTTCTCGCGACTCGTCCAGCAGCCGCTCCGCCTCCGCCCGGAAGTTCAGCCGGTTGGGCAAGGATGTCACGCTATCATACATACCCAGCGCATGGGCGTTATCGATCGACGAGCGAACTTCGGCGAACAAACTGTCGACCGCCGATGCAAGCTTGGGGTGAGCCCGGCCGACGATTGGCGGGGTCGGGCTGGTCAGGTCGCCATCCTCGACCGCCAGCAACCGGTCCCGCAACGCAGCAAGGGCGCGCGCGCTTTCGCTGTTGGGCCGCTCCGCCGCGATGTAGCAGATCAGCAGGCAGAAGGCTCCGGCCAGGATGCTCGCGACGATCTGATCGTTGAGTTGGGTCAGCGACAGGAACGCACCCATGCTGAAGACGAACGACGCCAACCCTGCCGCTCCGGACAGAATCACGTTGCTCAGCTTCTGGGAGCTGCCTTCCTTCATCGCCTCCTCGGGCGCAGGCAGGTCCTGCGCATACCCAAGGATTAACCATCGCCCGTTAAGAAAGCGTGACGCCTCCGCGACAGGCTAGCGGCGCAGCACGAGGTACAGGCTGCCGCCGCCGCCGTGTCGCCGGTGCGCGCTCCTGACGGCGGCAATGCGCGGCGCATGGCGCGACACGGCCAGCCAGTCGTGCACGGCCGCCCGGATCTTGCCCCGCTGCACCGGCGCCTCCCCAACGCGGTGGTGGCCGGTGATCAGCAGCACCAGCCGGTCGCCGGCCGCGATCGCCCGCTCCAGGGTTCGGTCGATCGCTTCCCACGCGCCGTCGAGGCTGTGACCATGCAGGTCCAGGGTTCGATCGGGGATCACCGTCCCGGCCCGCAGCCGCCGCTCCCAATGACCATCGAGATTGCCGTCGACCGTCTGGCGAGCCGGTGCTGCCGGGACCGCGGGACGCACCGATGGTACTCGCCCGCGCGGCTTGGCGGGGACCGTCATCGCAGTGACGGGAGCCTCCGCCGGAGCAGTTGGCGTCGGCACTTGCGCATCGGCTTCGCGGCTCAACGGGCGGATGGTCGCAGTCACCCGCGACCACAGCGCCTCTTCCTCAGTTGATAACGACCGCACGGGCGCCCTGCCCACGCGCTTGAGCCTGCGCCACGGTTCCGCGCGGCAGCAGCAGCAGCGCCTCGCCCTTGGCCGCCATGCCACCAGCGACCTGCGTGGCGTAATCGCCTGCCCCCCAGAAGGTATCGAACCGGTTGGCGCCCTTGATCGCGCCGCCCGTGTCCTGCGCCACCCACAAGCCGTCCGCCTCAGGGCGGTCGACGTCGAGCCACACCGGCGCTCCTAGCGGCACGAAGAGGGGATCGGCGGCCACTGTTGAACGCGGCGTCACTGGCACGTTCAGCGCGCCCAGCGGACCAGGACCGGTCAGCTCACGAAAGAAGATGAAGCTTGGATTCTCGCGCATCAGCGAGCGGCCGCCATCCGGTTGACTCTTCATCCAAGCCTTGATCGCAGCCATGTTGGCCCCGCCGGGCGGCAGGATGCCCCGCTCCCGCAGCAAGCGGCCGATCGCTACATACTCCCGCCCATTCTGGTTGTCGTAGCCCAACCGCAACACGGTCCCGTCCAGCAGCTTCAGCCGCCCGGACCCCTGGATCTCAAGGAAGAACAGCTCCACCGGATCGGCAGCAAAGGCGAACTCCAAGCCCTTGCCCGCCAGCACGCCGTCCTCGATCTCTGGACGGGTGAAATAAAGCACGCACTGACCGGTAGCATCATAGCGACCGCGACCAGTTTGGCCATCGGCTCGGGTGCAGCGGATCAGGTCGCTCGGGGTGCGGTAGATCGGTACCGCATATCCGGGCTGCGGAGTGCGCGAGCCCAGGATCTCCGGTTCATAATAGCCGGTGGCAAAGGCGGGATCCGTCCCGACCTTCACCCACTCGAAGCGGCTCTGGAAGAAAGCAGTCGCCCCGCCCGCCGGGACTGCGACAGCCTCGGTGCAGAGCGGCTGCCAATTGACCGAGGACGTTAGCCCGGACGCATCCTGCCGCTGCAGCAGCCGCGGACAGCTGATGCGAAAGGCGGCCAGCGCCCGCTCGGCCTGCTCGGACGTGAATGGGCGCGGCTGGGCCAGCGTCACTCCAGCCTCCAGCGCCGAACGCGGCTTCGGCGGCTCGGGCGCTGATTTAGGTGTAACCACTACAGGCGGAGTCGGAGTGGGCGGAGTGACCGGGCGGGTGGCGCAGGCAGCCGCCAGCAAGGCGGCTCCAGCCACGACGGCCAAGCGTAAGTTGCGGATCACTCTTCGTCGTCGGTTTCGATCAGGATCCAGTTCGGATCGGCCGACCCGAGGTCGCGGCGGAACGTCCACTTGTCGCGGGTCTGCACGGCATCGCTCAGTGAGCCGGCGATCACCTCCCCGTCGGCATTGCGAGTTACCGCGGCGATGTCCGCTTCGAACCGCACGGCCAGCGTCGCGACCTTGCCCTCGACGTTGGCCGCCGCGATCAGCGCATGCTCGATCGCTACTAGTCGGTTGTCGAGCCGATGCCCGGCGGTCTGCCTGTCCGCGATGGCCCCAGCGAAGGTCTGGTAGACCTCGGGATCCACAAACTCGCGCACCTCGTCCAGCTCACCCTTCCAGAACGCTTCCAAGACCATCCGGTAAGCAGCCTTGGCGCCTTCCAAGAAGCGAGCGACGTCGAAGCTTGGGTCGGAGGCCAGCAGCGCGCGCACTCCGGGACCCGCGGTCGGGAGATAGGCGTCGCCGGCGGGGTCGGCCGGATTTGGAGCAGCCAGCGGGGAAGTCGGTGCTCGCGGCGCCACCGCCGCGTCCTGCTCGGCCGGCTTCAGCTTGAGCTGCTGCTCATGGCCGGTGCGTTCGCCCAGCACGCTGTACAGCCGCAGGCCGATGAACAATGCCACAAGGGCGAGGATGATGATCGAAACCAAGGGGAGTC
Organism: uncultured Sphingomonas sp.; assembly: GCA_902806295.1. GTDB lineage: Bacteria > Pseudomonadota > Alphaproteobacteria > Sphingomonadales > Sphingomonadaceae > Sphingomicrobium. The sequence continues at coordinate 6,154 of CADCWB010000084.1, forward strand.
CTGTCTGGCTATTCAACGCATAACATAGGCGCGTGGATGCAACCGTCCAACCCCTCCATTCTACGTCTTCTGCCGCTCCGCCGCGCGGTTGCGCCGCTCCGGCCCGGCTGCTAGTCGCCTCGCCGAAGCCGGGGGCGCGTTCGCCGCCTCCTTCCACGCCCCAGAAACACAGGGTATCTCAAGACAATGGCCGACGAGCAGGACTCCATCCTCCCCCCCGTCACCAACGGCAACGGCGATGCAACCCAGACCGGTGAGCAGCCGCAGGTCGCCGCGCTCGCCCAGTACATCAAGGATCTGTCGGTCGAGAACCCGTCCTCACCCCAGGTCTACCAGTGGGGCGAACAGCCGCAGCTCGACGTTCAGTTCAACATTAACGTCAACAAGGCGGCCGACGACGTGCACGAGGTCGTGCTCAAGATCGATGCCTCGGCCAAGTCGCAGAACGGCGTCCACTTCGTCATCGACCTCAGCTACGGCGGCCTGTTCGCGCTGCGCAACATCCCGGAAGAAGCCATGGCTCCCTTCCTGCTGGTGGAAGCGCCGCGGCTGCTGTTTCCCTTCGCTCGCCAGGTGATCGCCGGCGCGACGCAGGACCTGGGCTTTCCGCCGCTGATGCTCGACCCGATCGATTTCGGCGCGATCTACATGTCGCAGTTGCAGGCTCAGCAGTCGGTCGGCGGCACCGAGAACGGAGCGCCGTCCGTCCAGTAACGGCGGCGTTCGGGCGGGGGCAAAGCTAAGTGAACCTACTCAAGGCCACCGGCACCATCGGCGGGCTGACGATGGTCAGCCGCGTGCTCGGCTTCGTCCGAGATATGATTGCGGCACGGTTGCTGGGCGCAAGTCATGCCAACGACGCCTTCAATCTCGCCTTCCTGCTGCCCAACATCTTTCGCCGCCTGTTCGCCGAAGGGGCCTTCTCGTCGGGCTTCGTGCCGCTTTTCAGTCGGCGGTTGACCTCCGGCGGGACCGAGGAAGCCGAGCGTTTTTCCAATGAGATCCTGGCCGTCTTCATGCCGGCTCTGCTGCTCGTCACGATCCTGTTCGTGATCTTCATGCCGGCCGTCTTGCTGGTGGTGGTGCCGGAATATGGCAACACGCCCGGCAAGCTTGAGCTTGCGACCCAGCTATCGCGCTGGACCTTTCCCTACTTGCTGTTCATCAGCATGGCGGCGCTGCTGGCTGGAGTGCTCAATTCCCTCACCCGCTTTGCAGTGGCCGCTTTCGTCCCGGCGCTGTTGAACATCGCCCTGATCGTCGGCCTACTCGCAGCGCCGGACGACGATCTTACCGTGGTCCGCTACATGGCCTGGGCGGTGCTGATCGGCGGAATATTCCAGTTCGCCCTTTCATGGTTCGCGGTGCGACGAGCCGGCATCAGGCTTCATTTCGGACGGCCGCGCATGACCCCGGCAGTAAGGGAACTCGTTCTCCTGATCCTGCCCGCCATGCTCGCGGCGGGCGTGTATCAGATCAGTCAGCTGTTCTACGCCTACTTCTCCGCCCGCCTGGGGGAAGGCGCGCTGACCATGTTGAGCTATGCCGACCGGCTGAACCAGCTGCCCTTGTCGATCATCGGCACTGCGCTTGGAGTCGCCATTCTCCCTTCCATCAGCCAGGCCATTGCCCGCGATGACGAGGCCGACGCCAGCGACGTCCAGGCGCGCGCCTTCGACCTCTCCATGTTGCTCACCCTGCCCGCCACGCTGGCGTTGATGGTGGCTGCTTTTCCGATCATCGGCGCGCTGTACCGGGCCGGCGACTACTCGGTGGAAGCGGCGCAGACGACGGCCAGCATCCTCGCCATTCTGGTCACCGGCCTACCCGCTTATGTGCTGGTCAAGGTGCTCACGCCGGCCTTTTACGCTCGCAAGGATGTCAAAACCCCGGTGACCATCGCGATGACCGTGTTGGCCCTGTCCATTCCAGCGAACTTCCTGCTGATCCCGCGGATCGGAATCTACAGCCT
>CADCWB010000085.1 GCA_902806295.1 uncultured Sphingomonas sp.
ACCCCGCCAACCCGCCTTACTTCGTCGGCATGACCATGACGCCCAAGCCGATCGAGGACATCGCCGACGCACATGCATTGGCGCTGTTCGGCGACAGCATCACGACCGACCACATCTCCCCCGCCGGATCGATCAAGGCGGACAGTCCGGCCGGCAAGTGGCTGCAGGAGCGGCAGGTCGGGCGGGCCGAGTTCAACAGCTACGGCGCGCGCCGCGGCAACCACGACGTGATGATGCGCGGCACCTTCGCGAACATCCGTATCCGCAACAAGATGCTGACCGGGATCGAAGGCGGTTTCACGCGTCATATCCCGAGCGGCGAGCAGGTGGCGATCTACGACGCGGCCATGCGCTACAAGGCGGAAGGAACGCCGCTCGTGGTGCTGGCGGGCAAGGAGTATGGCACCGGCTCCTCGCGGGACTGGGCGGCCAAGGGCACGGTGTTGCTGGGCGTTCGCGCGGTGATCGCCGAGAGCTTCGAGCGGATTCATCGCTCCAATCTGGTCGGCATGGGCGTGCTGCCGCTGCAGTTCCAGGATGGCGCAACGGCCGCGAGCCTCGGCCTGGACGGCACCGAGACCTTCTCGATCGCGAACGTCGGCGAGATCAAGCCGCGTCAGGACGTAGAGGTCAGCGTCACCGAACATGATGGCTCCACTCGGACCATCACCGCGCGCTGCCGGATCGACACCTACAACGAGCTGGAATATTTCCATGCCGGCGGCATCCTGCCCTACGTGCTGCGCCGGCTGGCGGCGTAGGGGCTTCGTCATTGCGGGAAGAAGCGAAGCAATCCAATTTCTTGAAGGCACTGAATTGCCGCGTCGCTTCGCCTCGCAATGACGCAGTGAGATGAGCGGCGTCGAACTCTCGGTCGAGATTGCCGGATGGCTGGGCGCCGGGCTGATCCTTGGCGCCTATGCCCTGCTCACCGCCGGCCGGATCGCGGCGCGGAGCGTGGCCTACCAGGCGATGAACGTGGTTGGGGCGGTCGGCTTCGTGATCAACTCCGGCTGGAACGGAGCGATCCCCTCTGCCGCGCTCAACATCGTGTGGGCCGGGATCGGCGTCGCGGCGTTGGTCCGGGCACGGCGGTCCTCGGAGCCGGGCGACCGTTAAGCCAGCGCGCGCTCGAGCTCGGCCTTGCTCATCCGTGATCTGCCCGGGATGTTGTGCTTGCGGGCGCGTTCCATCAGCTCGGCCTTGGTCGGCTCGCCCGGCCCGCCGCGGTACTTGGCGGCCTTTCGGGCGACGTCCTCCGGCTGAGCCGAGAACTGCTTGCCCGCGCGGGTGTCACGCCGCTTGGCGGCTGTGGTCCGGCGGTATTCCTCATCCGTCAGCGCTTCGCGGGCTTTTTCCGGAAGGTAGCGCTCGCCGGTCTCGCCGCTCGGCTTGCCTGACCTGGTTCCCCAGTGCTCCTCACCCCATTCGACCAGATGATTGTGCGGGTCCTTGCCACCGTGGTAGCCGCCGCCTCGCTTTTTATACTCCTGCACGGCCATCTGCGCCTTGCGCGCCGACCACTCGCCCGGGTCACCGCCCTTGCCGCCCGCGGTGACCTCCGCCTTGACCTTCTCCCACAGCGAAGGATCGGTCTTTTCCGCGGTGCCGGTCATTTGCGCCTCCTTTATGGAAGCGGGAATGTACCGGCCTGTCAGGCGGTTCCCACGGCCGCGGCCAGCCACTCCGGCAAACGAGCTCCGTCCAGGTCGTCGACCCGCCGGTGTTCCACAGCGAGACCTAGCGCGGGGTAGAAGGCTTTGGTCCGCGGACCAGGCTCGGTCGCCGGAACTACCACCAGCCGACGATTGATCTTCTGCCGCCAATTCATCCGCGCCGTGTTCTCCTGTCCGACGAAGCAACCCTTGGTAAAGCTGACACCGTTCAACTCAGCGGCGTTGCATTCGAGCCAGAGCAGGTCGCCAAGCTCGGCGCGACCTTCGCACACGCCAAGCCGCAATCGGTGCTCGAGCCAGCCGGTTGAAGCCTCGTCCGGAGGTCCGAGCCAACGATGGCCAAGCTCCGGCAGGCGGGGGTCCGGCGTGCCGTTGCCCGACAAAGACCAATGGACCGCCGTTGTGTCGTCGCGAGCAATGGCGATCGGGCGGCGGAGGCGATAGATGGCCAGGCGCTTGGCAAGGCCGTCGGCCGCGTCGGTTTTGCAATCCAGCAGCAGGTCATCGCCATCTGCCCAAACCATGAATTCGAACAGGCACTTGCCTTGCGGGGTCAGCAGGCCGGCCCACACCGGGAGCGCTCCTGCTACATCGCTCGTGACCAGGCCTTGCAGAAAGCCGCGCACATCCTCCCCCGACAAACGGAGGATGGCACGGTCGGTGAGGGTGGTGGCGGGCATGGCCTTTAGCTAGGAGGCGGCCCGTGGAAACGCAAAGCATCACCATCCGCCGACCGGACGATTGGCACCTGCACCTGCGCGACGGCGAGATGCTGAAGGCGGTCGCGCCCTATACGGCCCGGCAGTTCGCGCGGGCGATCATCATGCCGAATCTAACACCGCCAGTGACGACGGTGGCGGCCGCGGTTGCGTATCGCGAGCGGATCCAGGCCGCCGCGGGCGCTCACTTCACGCCGCTGATGACTCGCTATTTGACCGATCAAGCGTCCGCCGACGAGCTGGAGCGAGGTCATGCCAACGGCGCCTGGGTCGCGGCCAAGCTCTATCCGGCGGGAGCGACCACCAACTCCGCGAGCGGTGTGATCGATGTTCGCAACATCTACCCCTCTCTGGAGCGAATGCAGGCGATCGGCATGCCGCTACTGGTGCATGGCGAGGTGACCGACCCGGAGATCGACATCTTCGATCGGGAGGCGGTGTTCATCGACCGGGTGCTGACGGGCCTGGTGCGTGACTTTCCGGGGCTCAAGATCGTGCTCGAGCATATCACGACGACGGATGCGGCGCAGTTCGTGGCGGGCGCGCCGGCAACGGTTGCCGCGACGATCACCCCGCAGCATCTGCACCTCAACCGCAACGCGCTATTCGCCGGCGGCCTGCGGCCGCATGCCTACTGCCTGCCGGTGTTGAAGCGCGAAGCGCACCGGCTGGCCGTCCGCGCGGCGGCGGTGTCGGGCAGTCCCAAGTTCTTCCTCGGCACCGACAGCGCCCCGCACCTCCGCGAAGCCAAGGAGTCGGGTTGCGGCTGCGCGGGCATCTTCAACGCGCCCTATGCGCTGGAAAGCTATCTGACCGTGTTCGAGCAGGAAGGGGAGCTCGACCGCTTCGAGGCCTTCGCCAGCGAGCATGGGGCGAACTTCTACGGGCTGCCGCTGAACGAAGGACGGATCGCGCTCGAGCGGGCGGAGGTCGAGGTGGCTGAGTGGCTCCCAGCGGCCGGGTCTAAGCTGGCGCCCTTCCATGCCGGCGAACGGTTGCGCTGGCAGCTGGCGAGCTAATCTAGGCGGCCGAGACCGTCGGGGCCGAGCACCGCGGCGAAATGATCCTCCACCGCTGCGTAGCATTCGCAAGCGGCGCGCATCAGAGCCGGGCGATCGCACACCTGGATCGCACCTCGGCGATAAGCGATCAGCCCGCTCTCCTGCAGCTCGCGAGCTACTGCGTTAACGGTTGTACGCTGCACGCCCAGCAGGCCTGCCAAGCCCTCCTGGGTGAGCTCCAGCCGGTCGCCTCCCACCCGGTCCTGCGCGTGCAGCATCCAGCGCGCGGCGCGAGCCTCGATCGGGTGGAAAGCGTTGCATGCGACCGACTGCATCACCTGGGCGAGGAGAAAGTCGGCGTAGCGGCCGAACAAGTTGTGCAAGTGCGGGCTGGCTTGCTTGGCGACCTCCAGCACATGCATCGGCACGGTCGCCGCCTTGCCGCTCATCTGCACCACGCCATGGGTAAAGGCCGGCGCGGTTCCGGCGCTGACGATCCCACCGACGGCTCCTTCCTTGCCGATGGAGGCAACCTCCACCGAGCGTCCGCCGGACAGCTCGACGATCAGCGAGACCACCAAGCCGCTATATGGGAACACGGACGAGTCCACTGTCGCGCCGGCCTGCAGCACCGTGTCGCCCGCGTGCAGGTCGATGGCGGTCATGTGCGGCTTCAGCAGCGCACGTTCGCTTTCGGACAGCGTCGCCAACAGGCGGTTACCGGCGAAGGCAGCGTCGAGGGCACTGCCAGGCAGAGTGTCGATCGGCAGATCCATGCGCCCCCATCGCGAAATAACTGGCATCAACAGCCCGCGCGAGACAGCGCCGAAGACGAAGCATTACGCCATCGTTTCGACCTTGCGCAATATCTTAGATTAGAATGACTTACGGTTGACTGCGTGTAGGCTTCCCGACATTTGTTTGGGCAAGCGAACAGTGCCGCGCCATGGCTTCGATGCGCTGGTTCGCGCCGCCGAGCAATCTCCTTGCGCGCCTCCTGCTCGGTGCTGGCGTTGCCCGGCCGACCGCCGGCAAGAAGAGGGGCGCAGCAGTTGAGCAGTTGATGGATCCGATCGGCCCCCTTATAGGCCCTGACCTGCCGCAGCCGGAGACGTGGGTGAGTGGCTGAAACCAGCGGTTTGCTAAACCGCCGTACGGGGTTTACTCGTACCGAGGGTTCGAATCCCTCCGTCTCCGCCAGCAGATTTCCCCCAGAACGATCTTGATTAGCAATCGGCCGAACGCGGCCGCTTGCGCAAGTCTCGTGGGGAATCAGCAGCTTAGCTGTGGTTCGCAGAATTGGCGCGAATAAGGTTTGTTTCTCACCCGGAACCCTCGTTTCGGGCCCGCGTTCTTGGGGCTGCTGACTTGGTTCGCCGTCGCCCGCTTGGGTGAGCCCACGGGCC
>CADCWB010000086.1 GCA_902806295.1 uncultured Sphingomonas sp.
CCGCCAGGGGTTGATCAATATGGAGGCAATTTTCTACCTGACCGACACGGCGGCGGAGGTGGTCGACGGGCCGGGCGCGCCGCCCCTGCAGGTTGCCCACGGCCATGTTCGGCTGGAGAATGTTCACTTCGGCTATGAGCCGGACCGGCAGATTTTGAAGGGCGTGACCCTGGACGTGCCGCCCGGCACCAGCGTTGCCGTGGTCGGCCCGTCGGGCGCGGGCAAGTCGACCCTCGCGCGGCTGCTCTACCGCTTCTATGATCCGCAGGGCGGAAGCATCACCATCGACGGGCAGGATGTGCGGGAGGTCAGCCAGGCATCGTTGCGGGGCGCGATCGGCATCGTCCCGCAGGACACGGTGCTATTCAACGACACGATCGGCTACAATATCGGCTACGGCCGCGACGGTGCCTCGCAGGAGGAAATCAAATCCGCCGCGCGCGGTGCCTCGATCGATCGGTTCATTGCGGTTCTCCCGGACGGTTATGAGGCAATGGTCGGCGAGCGCGGCCTGAAGCTGTCCGGCGGCGAGAAGCAACGGGTGGCGATCGCCCGCACCCTGCTCAAGAACCCGCCGATCCTGATCCTGGACGAGGCCACCAGCGCGCTCGACAGCCGGACGGAGGAAGCGATCCTCGGGACGCTCGACGCCATCGCTGAGAACCGCACCACCATCACCATCGCTCACCGGCTGTCGACCGTCGTCGGCGCCGACCAGATCGTGGTGCTGGATGAGGGCCGGGTCGCCGAACGAGGGACCCACTCCGAACTGCTCCGCCGTGGCGGGCTCTACGCCGACATGTGGGCGCGCCAGCAGGCCGAGCGCGAGATGGCCGAAGCGGCGGAGTAGCCGCGCAGCCTAGGGCGAATGGTCCCAATGGGGTCACGGTCGTGATAGCTTTTGCAGACCTACGTTCTAGCCATGAGACAGAGCTGGGCGATGGCCTCGCAGCGGCGACGAGAGCAGGCGGAATCCTATTATTCAAGCGCCGGCCGGGGCTGTCCGCCTGAATGAACAATGCTAGGGACTGCCGATGCTTCGATCCGTCCTACTCGCATCCGCCTTGCTGGCGGTGCCCGCCCATGCCGACACGTTGATCGACAACGCCAAAGGCGTTCAGGTCGGCGCCGATGGCCAACTGCAGCGTTTCACGGGACTGCTGATCGGGGATGACGGCAAGGTGCTCCGGGTATTGCGCGCCAGCGAGGCCCGGCCCACGGCAGCGCGGCGGGTGGATGCGGCCGGGCGGACCCTGCTGCCGGGACTGATCGACGCCCATGGCCATGTCATGGGCCTGGGCCAATCGCTGATCCAACTGGACTTGACCGGCACCAAATCACTCGCCGAATTGCAGCAGCGCCTCAGGGATTATGCCGCCGCCAATCTAATGGCGCCGTGGATCCTCGGTCGCGGCTGGAATCAGGAACTTTGGGGGGACAAGCGCTTTCCAACCGCGGCCGACCTCGATGCGGCCGTGACCGATCGGCCGGTCTGGCTCGAGCGGGTGGACGGGCATGCTTCCGTCGCCAACAGCGCGGGCCTGAAGGCGGCCGGAGTGAGCGCCACCACCAAGGCACCGACCGGCGGGCGGATCGAGCGCGACCAGGCAGGTCAGCCAACCGGGCTGTTCGTCGACGCAGCGACCGAACTGGTGCAGCGGGTCGTTCCGAAGGCGACGCCGGCGCAGCGCGAACAGGCGCTGCTCGCGGCCCAGGAGCTCCTGCTCGCGCAGGGGCTGACCGCGGTGGCCGACATGGGTACGACGGCCGAGGAATGGCAGTCGATGCGGCGATTGTACGAGAGTGGACGGCTGAAGGTCCGCATCATGGCTTACGCGGGTGGGATGGAAAGCCTTGGTGCCATCGCTCCGCAAGGGCCAACCGCATGGCTGCATGGCGACCGGCTGCGGCTTGGCGGCGTGAAGCTCTATGCCGATGGCGCTTTGGGCTCGCGGGGTGCCTATCTGAAGCAGCCTTATGCCGACGCTCCGACCCGCGGCCTGGCACTGCTGACCCCGCAACAGCTGAAGCAGCAGGCCGGGGACGCCGCCGGGCGCGGCTTCCAGCTGGCGGTGCATGCTATCGGCGATGCGGCCAACGACATGGTGCTGACCGCCTATGAGCAGCTTGGCTCGGGACAAGGCGATAGGCGCTGGCGGGTCGAGCATGCCCAGGTGGTCGACACGGCGGACCTCGGCCGTTTCGCGCGGAGCAAGGTTATTCCCTCCATGCAGCCGGTGCACCAGACAAGCGACCGGCTCATGGCGGAAGCGCGCTTGGGACCGAACCGGCTGGGCGGCGCTTATGCCTGGCAGACGCTGGAGAAGAGCGGCGCCCGGCTGGCGCTCGGCTCCGACTTCCCGGTGGAGCATCCCAATCCTTTCCACGGGCTTGCGGCAGCGGTCAGCCGCCAGGGGCTCGACAATCAGCCGGCGGGCGGATGGCGACCTCGGGAGCGCCTGACCTTTGCGCAAGCGCTGAGCGGCTTCAGCCGCGACGCGGCCTGGGCGGGTTTCGCCGAGCAGAAGTTCGGCAGCCTGGAGCCGGGCAAGTGGGCGGACTTCATTCTGGTCGATCGGGACCTCGCGGTCGCCACCCCACAGGACCTCGCGCGCACGCAGGTGGTGGAGACCTGGATCGCGGGCGAGAAGGTGATGGCCAAGACGGACGCAGTCAGCGGGGCGAAGTAGCGACGGCCATCGATCGCCCGCTTGAGGCGAGCCGAAACATCCGCACTCACGCTGCCGCCGTGGTCCACCCAAGCCGCGGGATGGCGATGCTGCGTTTCCCGCTCAGATCGACGCGGGTGACGATCAGCTCGCGGGTCTCGATGTAGGTCAGCAGCCGACGCACCCGACCGAGGCTGGCGGTGCCATAGCTGGCAGCTATTTCCTCGTCAGAGGGGCAGGGCAGTCGCTCCCGCGCAGCGCGGGCGAGGAGCAGGAAAGGGCCAAGCATGTCGTCGGGCAGATCGTTCGCGGCCTCCAGCGCGGCGCCCCAGCTCGGGTCTTCGTCGAACACTCCGGCGCGAGCCATCGACATGCGGCGCGTGAAGGCGGCCAGATCGAGCGGCGAACGACTGAGCCCCGCCATGCGGCAGCGGATGGTGAAGTCTTGGAACAGCACGGAGCCCGAACGCCCGCCGCTGTCCGGATCGGCCGCCAGCGCGTGCAGCACGTCGGCGACGATGTGCGTGGTTTCTTCTGCGGTCTTGTCGGGTTGGGCTGGTGTCTGACGAGACACGGACGCTGCCAGTTGCTCCACCAGGGATTCAGACCGCAGGTTGGCAGGTGGACCCCGGATCAAGTCCGGGGTGACGGTTGCTTCGACCTCGCCTGGTGCGAACAACAGACCTTGCATCTCACCTTCGGCGGTCGCGGTTGGAAGCGGCATCAGCTTGGGGCTCATCGACCGCGCCTGCGTCTCGACGGCACCGATCGCCACCGCCACGGGCCGCCGCGACACGGCCGGGCCGAGCGCCAGGAAGGTCCCGCGCGGCAGGTCGCGGATGGCTTCGGCCTGACGCCGCTCCATGCCGAGCAGGTCGGCGGCGCGGGCCATGTCGATGTCGAGAAAGGTTCGGCCCATCAGGAAGTTGGAGGCTTCGGCCGCGACGTTCTTGGCGAGCTTGGCCAGGCGTTGAGTGGCGATAATCCCGGCGAGCCCGCGCTTGCGGCCGCGGCACATCAGGTTGGTCATCGCGCCAAGGGAGGCGCGGCGGACGTCTTCCGCCACCTCGCCGCCGCCCGCTGGCGCGAACAGCTGAGCTTCGTCGACCACCACCAGCGCCGGATACCAATGTTCGCGTGGCGCCTCGAACAGGCCGGAGAGGAAGGCGGCGGCGCAGCGCATCTGCCCTTCGGCTTCCAGCCCCTCCAGGCTCAGCACCACCGACGCGCGATGTTCGCGGATGCGGCCGGCGAGGCGGGCAATGTCCTTTTCGTGCAGCTCGGACGCTTCAACCGCGACATGGCCGTAGCGTGTCGACAGGGTGACGAAGTCGCCTTCGGGATCGATCACCACCTGCTGCACCTGGCCGGCGCTCTGCTCCAGCAGCCGGCGCAGCAGGTGCGACTTGCCTGAGCCCGAATTGCCCTGCACCAACAGGCGGGTGGCGAGCAGCTCTTCCAGGTCGATAAAGGCCGGACTGCCGCCCCCGTCCAGTCCCATGTCCACGCGTACCGTCATTGCGGCCCGTGTGGCTCGCATTGCCATGCGGAGCAAGGTTGCGCGGCGGCGTCGGTCCACGCAAAGGCGTCCAAGTGACCGATCCGCATCAGCTGCTCAAATCCGTCTGGGGCTTCGACCATTTCCGCGGAGTGCAGGAGCAGGTCGTCGGCCGCGTGCTTAGCGGACAGAGCACGCTGGCGGTAATGCCGACGGGGGCGGGCAAGTCGCTGTGCTACCAGCTGCCCGCACTCGCGCGGCCCGGTACCGCGCTGGTGATCTCACCCCTGATCGCCCTGATGCACGACCAGATCCGCGCGGCGGATGCGCTCGGGATCAAGGCGGCCTCGCTGACTTCCGCCGACGACCGCGAGGTCGTCGTAGGTCGGCTGCTGTCCTGCGAGCTCGACCTGCTCTACGCCGCGCCGGAGCGGGCCACAGGCGAGGGGTTCCGCCGGCTGATCGATCGGGTGGACCTGTCGCTGATCGCCATCGACGAAGCCCATTGCGTCAGCGAGTGGGGGCACGATTTCCGCCCCGACTACCGCCTGCTCCGCGGCCTGCTCGACGACCGCCCCGAAGCGCCCCGACTGGCGCTGACCGCCACCGCCGACCGCCGCACCCGGGCCGACATTCTCCAGCAGCTTGGCATTCCGGGAGACGGGCTGATCGTTGCCGGCTTCGACCGGCCGAACATTCGTTATCATGTCGTCCCGCGCGATGGTGTCGGGCGCCAGTTGAAGGAGCTGCTTGCCCGCGTGCCGGGGCCAGGCATCGTCTATGCGCCCAGCCGCGACGGGACGGAGAAGCTCGCCGCGCAGCTAGCCGCGACTGGCAGGCCCGCGCTGCCTTATCATGCCGGGCTCGAAGCGCCTGTGCGCGCCCGCAATCAGGCCGCCTTTGTCCGCTCCGAAGAAATGGTCATGGCGGCGACCGTCGCCTTCGGCATGGGCATCGACAAGCCGGACGTCCGCTTCGTCGCCCATGCCGGCATCCCAAAGTCGATCGAGAGCTATTACCAGGAGACCGGCCGGGCCGGGCGCGACGGCGAGCCGGCCGAAGCCTGGCTGTTTTGGGGCGCGGAGGACTTTGCCCGCGCCCGCCTCAGGATCGAACGCGAGACCCCGCCCGAACGCCAGATCGGCGAGCGCGAGCGGCTCAACGCCTTGGCTGCATTGGTGGAGAGCCCGACCTGCCGCCGCGCCATCCTGTTGCGCCACTTCGGCGAGGAACCGCCAGAGCATTGCGGCAATTGCGACAATTGCCTCGAGCCGCCGGCCACCCGTGACGCCACTGACGTCGCCCGCAAGCTGCTCTCCGCCGCCTTCCGTACGGAAATGCGATTCGGCGTTGGCCACCTCGCCGATGTGCTCGCCGGCAACGACAATGAGAAGGTCCGTACCTTGGGCCACCACAAGCTCAGCGTGTTCGGCATCTGCTCGAGTGAAGAACTGACGCTGGTGCGGCCCGTTGCCCGCGCCCTGATCGCCCGTGACGCCTTGCGCGCGGACTCCTACGGCGGTCTGAGCTTCGGGCCTGGCGCCAAGCCGATCCTCAAGGGCGAGCAGGCGCTGTCCATTGCCGTCCCGCCAGCCCGCAAGGCCCGCCGCCGCCGCGACCGGGAGGAAGGCCCCGCCGACCCGCTGTTCGACGCGCTCCGCGCTGCCCGCCGCGCCATCGCGGCGGAGACAGGCGTCCCGCCCTACGTGATCTTCCACGACAGCACCCTACGGGAGATCGCCGCCGTCAAGCCGCTCAACCGTCATGCGCTGGGCGAGGTGTCGGGCGTGGGCGAGGCCAAGCTGGAGCGCTATGGCGAGGCCTTCCTCAAGGTCGTGCAGGCCTTTGCCTGACAAGGCTCGCGACAGCCCGCTCCATCTCGGCTAACCAGGCGGGCCAACGGACCCAGCGCGAGGAAGAGCCATGTTTCGGCAGCTAGACGAGAAGACGCTGGTGGCCGGACAGATCGGCCCGGCGCAAGTGGCGCAGGCCAAGGCGGAGGGGGTGACCATGGTCGTCAACAATCGCCCCGACCATGAAGATGCTGCGCAGCCGACCAGCGATGAGATCGAGCGGGCCGCGCGTGACGCCGGGCTCGACTACCGCCACATCCCGATCGTCCGCATGGGCCCAAGCGACGTCGACGCGATGCGGGCAGCGATGGCAGCCGTAGGCGACGGCAAGCTGCTCGCCTTTTGCCGTTCGGGCATGCGCTCCACCCTTGCCTGGGCGGTGGCGAGCCGGGAGGAGGGCGTGCCCCGCGAGGAACTGGAGCAACGTGCCAGCCAAGCAGGCTTCAGCCTTGTGGCAGTAAGCCATCTTCTGTGAGGATCGCCGCCGCTTCGTCCGCATCCTCCGCCAGCACCATCAGCCTGACCGGCATCAGGAAGCCGACGCCCAGATAGCTGTGCACCTCGGCATCGAACAGCACGGCGTCTATGTCATGGCTTTCCAGCGTGAGGCGCGCCAGGTCCGCTTCCACCCTGGTGTTGTAACCGGCAAGCAAAACCAGGCCCACGTCAACCGGGCGTCGCGGCGCCGACCCTGATAGCCCGCAGCAAGGCTTCAACTTGCTGTGGCGAAGTATCTGCCTCCGCTTCGGAGCTGCTGCTTGCCAAGTCTTCATACTGAAGCGGCTCAGCAAATTGCGCCGCCGTAAAGTAGTGCCGAACACCGCCCATGCGATTGTAGAAGTGCATTCCGCCGGGCGCGGGCGTCTTCAGGATTTCGGCGCCGTGCAGCTTCTGCACCGCCAAAGCTGTCACACTGCACTGTCCACAGGCGGGACTGTCCGCACTCCATCGGCTGCTCGTCTCGGACGACCAGCAAGTCTCTAGCTGGCTGGCAAGCCTTGCCAGCTCGGCGGTGCCGACTCTCAAGCGGCGGTTCCGCCGACGGTCAGGCCGTCGATCAGCAAGGTCGGCTGGCCAACCCCGGCCGGCACCGACTGCCCGCCCTTGCCGCAGACGCCGACGCCCTCGTCGAGCGCCATGTCGTTGCCGATGCCTTTCACTCGGGTCAGCACGCTCGGCCCGTCGCCAATCAAAGTCGCGCCCTTAATCGGGGCGCCCAGCTTGCCGTTCTCGATCAGATAGGCCTCGGTGCAGGAGAAGACGAACTTGCCCGAGGTGATGTCGACCTGCCCGCCGCCGAAGCTCTTGGCGTAGATGCCCTTGCCGACGCGGCTGAGCAGTTCCTCCGGCTCGTCCTGTCCGCCCAGCATGAAGGTATTGGTCATGCGCGGCATCGGCGCATGGGCGAAGCTCTCGCGCCGGCCGTTGCCGGTCGGCTCGACACCCATCAGCCGGGCGTTGAGCCGATCCTGCATATAGCCCTTCAATATGCCGTCCTCGATCAGCACGGTGCGGCCCGTTGGCGTGCCTTCATCGTCGATGCTGAGCGAGCCGCGACGGTTCTCCATTGCGCCCTCGTCCACCACCGTCACGCCCGCAGCAGCAACCCGCTCGCCGATCCGGCCCGAGAAAGCGCTGGTGCCCTTGCGGTTGAAGTCGCCCTCGAGCCCATGGCCGACCGCTTCGTGCAGCAGCACGCCGGGCCAACCCGGGCCGCACACCACCGTCATCTCGCCGGCCGGCGCAGCGACGCTTTCCAGATTTACCAGCGCCTGCGCGAGCGCCTGGTCGATTGCCCGGCTCCAGACCGCCTCGTCGAACAGCCGATCGTAGAGGTAGCGACCGCCCAGCCCATGCGAGCCGGTCTCTCGCCGCTCGCCCGACTTAGCAACGATGCTGACGTTGAGCCGCACCAATGGCCGAACGTCGGTCGCAACGAAGCCGTCGGCGCGGACGATCTCAACCACCGACCAGCTGCCCTGCAACGCGACGCTGACCTGCGCCACCCGCGGATCGCGGGCCCGCGCAGCAGCGTCGATCCGTTGGCACAGCGCCACCTTGTCGGCGAACGGAATCAGGCTCAGCGGGTCCTCCGCCCCATACATCGCCCGGTTGGTTCGCGGCGGCGGAGCGGACATCGCGCCCTTCGCCGGATCGAGCAGCTGCAGTGTCTGGGCCGCGCGATCGATTGCCGCCGCGCTGATCTCATTGGCATGGGCGAAGCCGGTCATCTCGCCCGACACGCCGCGCAGTCCGAACCCGGTCTCCGTATTGAAGTCGGCCGTCTTCAGCCGCCCGTCATCGAACCCGAACGCCTCGGCGACGCGGTATTGAAGGTACAGCTCCCCATCGTCACAGCGCGAGAGGTGCCGCGACACCAGCCTTTGCGCATCCGCGGGGTCGAGCGCATCGCGGTAGATGAAGCGCCTTGGATCGTGCAGCGTCATGGCGCCACGTCGGCCGGGCCGCCCTCCAGCACGAAGCGGCGGTCGCAATAGCCGCATTCGACGAAACCCTTCTCGTCGATCCGCAGGTACACTCGCGGGTGACCCAGCGCCGGATCAATCTCGCCGCCCCCGTCGCAGGACACGGCATTGGTCTTGACCCGGAACACTTCGGGCGGCGGTGGCGGCGGTGAAGGCTGGACGTCCATGGGCAGCGAGGTAGCCCTTCGTTCCCCGCCCTTCAATAAGCGCCTGCGGCCAGCTATGCCGCCCCGATGACTGAAGCGGCAATCCGGATCGAAGGGCTGGGCAAGATCTATGCCGGCGGCAAGCGGGCGCTCGACTGCGTCAGCTTCGACGTCCCCCGCGGTCAGATCTTCGGGCTGCTCGGCCCCAACGGGGCGGGCAAGTCGACCCTGATCAACATTCTGGCGGGTCTGGTGGTCAAGACGGAAGGCCGGGCCGTGATCTGGGGCTTCGACATCGACCAGCATCCGCGCAACGCCAAGCTGTCGATCGGCATCGTGCCCCAGGAGATATTGTTCGACCCCTTCTTCACGCCGAAGGAAGCCCTGGAGATCCAGGCCGGGCTCTACGGCGTGCCGAAGGGCGAGCGGCGGACCGATCAGCTGCTCGCCGCCATGCGGCTGACCGACAAGGCTGACGCCTACGCGCGCACCCTATCAGGCGGGATGAAGCGGCGGCTGCTGGTGGCCAAGGCGATGGTCCATTCCCCGCCTATCTTGGTGCTCGACGAGCCCACCGCCGGGGTCGACATCGAGCTTCGTCAGCAGCTGTGGAGCTACGTCAAGGAGCTGAACGCCCAAGGGGTGACGGTGGTGCTGACCACCCACTACCTCGAAGAAGCCGAACAGCTGTGCGACCGCATCGCCATCATCAATCACGGGCGGGTGATCGCCAACGAGCCGACCCGTGAGCTGGTCGGACGCGCGCAGGAGAAGAATGTCGTGGTGACCGTCGACCGTGACGTCATGGCGGCACCGGAGGCGCCATGCTTCCAGCACATCGAGGTCTCGGGCGAGCGGCAGCTGACGATCACCTACCGCAAGGACCAGGTGAACGCGGGCGAGGTGCTGGCGGCCTTGCAGCGCGACGGGCTGGGCATCGTCGACGTCACCACCCGCGATCCTGATCTGGAGGACGTGTTCCTGAGCCTCACGCGAGCCGAACCCGCCGAATGAGCTTCGACGTCCTGATCGTCGGCTCGGGCGCTGCCGGGCTGACTGCGGCGCTCAACCTTGCTCCCCATCGCAAGGTGGCGGTGATCGCCAAGGGTAGCGTCAGCGACGGGGCGACCGGCTGGGCGCAGGGCGGGATCGCGGCCGTGCTGGAGGAGGGCGACAGTTTCGACGCCCATGTCGAGGATACTATGATCGCCGGCGCCGGTCTCAATGATCGCGCGGTGGTTGAGCATGTGGTCGGCGCTGCTCCTGCGGCGATCGCGCGGCTGGTGGAGCTCGGTGTGCCTTTTGCTGAGGAGGGCGGCGCCCTGCACCTCACCCGCGAAGGCGGCCACAGCCACCGCCGCATCGTCCATGTCGCCGACGCCACCGGCTGGGCGGTTCAGCAGGCGCTGGAAAAGGCGGCGGCCGCGCAGCCCAACATCACGCTGTTGCCCGACATGGTCGCGATCGACCTCATCACCGGCCACCATGCCGAGCGCTTCAGCACCGATGGCGCGGTGCACGGCCTGTACGCCTACAGCCGCAAGACCAAGCGGGTGGAGACGCTCACCGCCCGAGCCACCGTGCTCGCCACCGGCGGCGCCGGCCGGACGTATCTATACTCAACCGCACCGCGGGGAGCGACCGGGGACGGCATCGCCATGGCCTGGCGCGCGCGTTGCCGGGTCTCCAACATGGAGATGATGCAGTTTCACCCGACCTGCCTCTACCATTTGGAGGTCAAGAACTTCCTGATCACGGAGGCGGTGCGCGGCGAGGGCGGGCAGTTGAAGCTGCCAACCACGGGCGAGCGGTTCATGCCGCGCTTCGATGAACGAGCCGAGCTTGCCCCCCGCGACGTGGTCGCCCGCGCTATCGATCACGAGATCAAACGCCTCGGTCTCGATTATGTCCATCTCGACATCTCGCACCGCGAGCCGGAGTTCGTGAGGGCCCACTTCCCCAACATCTACGACAAGCTGCTCGGCCTGGGCATCGACATCACCCGCGATCCAATCCCGGTGGTGCCGGCGCAACATTATACCTGTGGCGGGGTCGTGGTGGACCTCGACGGCCGCACCGATGCGCCGGGCCTATATGCGGCTGGCGAGGTGACCGAGAGCGGCCTTCACGGCGCCAACCGTCTGGCATCCAACTCGCTGCTGGAATGCCTGGTGTTCGGGGAAGCCGCCGCGCTCCACATGCTCGACCATTGGAACGAGTTGCCGTCTCTATCGCCGGTCCGGGAATGTGACGAGAGCCGCGTGACCAACTCGGACGAGGAAGTGGTGATCGCCCAGACCTGGGGCGAGATCCGCCGCTTCATGTGGAACTATGTCGGGATCGTCCGGACCACCAAGCGGCTGCACCGAGCCAAGCGCCGGATCGATATGCTGCGGGGCGAGGTTACCGAATATTACGCCAACTTCCGAGTCACGGCCGACCTCATCGAGCTGAGAAACCTCGTGGAAGTTGCCGACCTCATCATCCGCTCGGCCTTGGCCCGCCGCGAAAGCCGCGGGCTTCACTACACGCGAGATTTCCCAAAACTATTGGGCGAAGCCAAAGATACTCTGCTGGTGCCGTAAGCTCCCCGCTGGTTAATCAAGCCGGGAACTCTCTTGGTTAACGTAAGTTATGTGGCGGCG